>JAIBAP010000052.1 GCA_019695115.1 Caldilineales bacterium
CGCCCGCTAG
Source organism: Caldilineales bacterium (assembly GCA_019695115.1). Taxonomy (GTDB): domain Bacteria; phylum Chloroflexota; class Anaerolineae; order J102; family J102; genus SSF26. Next base: position 11 of record JAIBAP010000052.1, read on the forward strand.
AAGCGAGGTCTCCTCGCCCGCTAGAAGCGAGGTCTCCTCGCCCGCTAGAAGCGAGGTCTCCTCGCCCGCTAGAAGCGAGGTCTCCTCGCCCGCTAGAAGCGAGGTCTCCTCGCCCGCCAGTCGCCAGAGAAGCGGGGCCAACGGCTGCAAGCCCTGCTCGACCAGCCCTTCCGAACGTCGCCGGTGAGTCGGTGAGTCGAAAATTGGTTATTAGTAACTAGTTATTAGTAATTGGTTATTGGTTATTGGTTATTAAAGATTACCAATTACCAATTACCAATTACCAATAACCAACCACTAAACCCACCCGGTTGCGCCCGTTATCGCGCTAGAGTGGATCGTTTTCGGTTGTCGTCGTAGGGGCGAGGTGACCTCGCCCCTACGACGACAACCGAAAACGATTAAACAAGGTGGTACCACGGAGCCTTCCGTCCTTGTGACGCGAAGGCTTTTTTATTGCGAATTTCGGAATGCGAATTTCGGAATGCTGTAATCCACGCAATTACCACACTTAACACAAAGACACGAAGAACACAAAGGGAACACAAAGTTTTGCTGTTATCTTCGTGTCATCTTCGTGTCCTTCGAGCCTTCGTGTTCATTTCGCAATTCGCAATCCGCAATCCGAAATTCATCACGCACCACGCAACACGCACCACGTAATACGGAGCACCCCATGCCAACCTTCGACCTGCCCAAAACCTACGACTTCGCCGCCGCCGAACAACGCCTCTATGAATGGTGGGAAAGCAACGGCTGGTTCAAGCCCGAGCACAGCCGCCAGCCCGATGGCAAGCCCTTTGTCATCAGCATCCCCCCGCCCAACGTCACCGGCTCGCTCCACCAGGGGCACGCCCTCTTCGTCGCGCTCGAAGATTTGATGATCCGCTACCAGCGCATGAACGGCCGCGCCGCCCTGTGGGTGCCCGGCACCGACCACGCCGGCATCGCCACCCAACTCCAGGTCGAGCGCAAACTGCGCCAAGAGGGCAGCAGCCGCGAGGCCATCGGCCGCACCGCCTTCGTGGCCGCATGCTGGGCCTGGACCGACAAATACCACGGCCGCATCGTCGGCCAGTTGCGGCGCCTGGGCGCGTCCTGCGATTGGGAGCGCGAACGCTTCACGATGGACGAGGGCCTCAGTCGGGCCGTGAACGAAGCCTTCGTGCGGCTCCACCGTATGGGCCTCATCTACCAGGCCGAGTACATCGTCAACTGGTCGCCGGGGCTGCAAACCGCGGTCAGCGATGTAGAGGTGGAGTACAGCGAAGAGCAGGGCGTGCTCTATTACTTCAAATACCCCATCGCCGGCCACAGCCTGGACGAAGGCCCCGGCATCGGCTACATCCCCGTGGCCACCACCCGTCCCGAAACTATCCTCGGCGACACAGCCGTGGCCGTCCACCCCGACGACGAACGCTATCGCCATCTGATCGGCGCCACCTGCCTGGTGCCCGTGCTCGGCCGCACCATCCCCGTCATCCACGACACCTATGTGGAACGGGAATTCGGCACCGGCGCCCTCAAGATCACCCCCGGCCACGACCCCAACGACTTCATCATCGGCCAGCGGCACGGCCTCCCGATCATTACCATCATGAACAAGGACGCCACCCTGAACGAGGCTGCCGGGCCATACGCCGGCATGGAGCGCTTCGCCGCCCGCAAAAAGCTGTGGGCCGACATGGACGCCGCCGGGCTGGTGATCAAGGAAGAACCCTACAACATGACTGTGCCGCGCGCTCAGCGCGGGGGCGAGATCATCGAGCCGCTGATCAGCCGCCAATGGTTCGTCAACACCGACGGCATGGCCCAACTCGGCCTGGCGGCGGTGCGCTCCGGGCGCATCACCATCGTGCCCGAACGCTTCACCAAAGTCTACTACCACTGGCTGGAAAACCTGCGCCCGTGGTGCATCAGCCGCCAGCTATGGTGGGGACACCGCATCCCCGCCTGGTATGGGCCGGATGGCCGGGTGTTCGTGGCCCATTCTGAAGCCGAAGCCCAGGCCCAGGCCGAAAAACACTACGGCCACCCCGCCGCGCTGGACCAAGACCCCGACGTGCTCGACACCTGGTTCAGCTCTGGTCTCTGGCCCTTCTCCACCCTCGGCTGGCCCGACGACACACCCGACCTGCGCCGCTTCTACCCCACCGACGTGATGGAAACCGGCTACGACATCCTCTTCTTCTGGGTGGCGCGCATGATTATGCAGGGCCTGCTCTTCACCAACGATATCCCCTTCCACACCGTCTATCTGCACGGCCTGGTGCGCGACGGCCAGGGCCGCAAGATGTCCAAGACCTTCGACAACGTCATCGACCCGATCGAAGTCATGGATGAATTCGGCGCCGACGCCCTCCGCTTCACCCTCCTCACCGGCTCCACCCCCGGCAACGACATGAATCTGAGCGTGGATCGGGTGCGCGCCAATCGCAACTTCGCCAACAAAATCTGGAACGCCACCCGCTTCGTGCTCGGCAACCTGCCCGAGGACTTCCAACCGGCCGGAGCGCCCGACCCGGCCGGCCTCGATCTGCCCGACCGCTGGGTGCTCCACCGCCTGAACGAAGTGATCGAGAGCGCCACGCGGCTGTTCGACGCCTACCAGTTCGGTGAGGCCGGCCGCCAAGCCTATGACTTCCTCTGGGGCGACTTTGCCGACTGGTACATCGAGGCCTGCAAACCCCGCCTATCTGGCCCTGACGCCAACCCCGCCCGCCAGACCCTGGTCTATGTGTTGGATCAGACCCTGCGCCTGCTCCACCCCTTCATCCCCTTTGTCACCGAAGAACTGTGGCAGCACCTGCCCCACCCAGATGGCGATGCCCCGGCCCTGATCGTGGCCGCCTGGCCGCAGCCGAACCCCGCCTTTCACGCTCCCGAAGCTGCCGCCACCTTCGCCCACCTCTGCGACGTGATCCGCGCTATCCGCAACGCCCGCAGCGAATACAACGTCGATGCCGGCCGCCGCATCCCGGCTGTGATCGATGCCGGCCCTGACGCCGCCGCCTTCCAATCCCAGGCTGCCACCCTCACCCTCCTCGCCCGGCTCGACCCCGACCAGCTTCGCTTCGGCCACACGCCCGCGGGCGAGAAAGGCATCAGCCTGGTGGTGGGCGAGACCACGGTCTTCCTGCCGTTGGACGGGCTTGTCGATCTGGAAGCCGAGCGCCAACGGCTGAGCAAGCAACTGGCCGAGACCGAAGCCCGCATCGCCGCCAGCCAGACCCGCCTCAGCAACCCCAGCTTTGTCGACAAAGCCCCGGCGGCCGTCATCGCTCAGGCCCGCCAGACCCTGGCCGAGCTACAGGCCCAGGCTGCCCGGCTGGCCGAGCAATTAGCGGCGCTGTAATCACCCTGCTTCGTTGCCCCTGAAAACAATGAGCACCGACCCTCTCGCCAGAGGTCGGTGCTCGTTGTTCATAACTCACCATGGACTTCCCAATTATGGCCCGCCTCTGTTGTTGGCCATACCTTAGCACACCCGCGTCAGGACATCGTCAGGAATTCCGGGAATTTGGTAAATTGTGGCGTCATTCGTTACACTCGCTCCGCACAACGTCAGGACGCAGCCTTTGCCTTCACCTTCCCGGAGTCTTATGTCTACTCAGGCCGTACTCAAACTGCACCTACTTGGGTCTTTGTCGATCGGACAGGATGGCGCGGCGGTCGGCGCTATCGAGTCGGACAAAGCGCGGGCGCTGCTGGTCTATCTGGCGCTTGAAGCGGACCACGCTCACAGCCGCCAGTCTTTGGCGGCGCTGTTTTGGCCAGACGCAGACGAACGCACGGGGCTGCGAAACCTGCGGCAGGCGTTGTACAGTGTGCGGCGAGCCACTGGCGATCCTTCGGCTGACCAGCCCTACCTGTCACCCACCCGTCAAGCTATCCAGTTCGATGCCTCCGCTCCACACCAAATCGATGCCGTGGTCTTCGCCGGCTATATCGAGACGGTCAAGCGGCACCCGCACATCCGCCTGACAAGCTGCGCCGCCTGTGTCAATCTGCTGGAGCGGGCAGCCGAGCTATACCGGGGCGATTTCCTTGCCGGCTTTTCGTTGCCAGATTGCGACGAATTCGAAATCTGGCTGCAAGGGCGCCGCGACAAATTGCGCGGGCAGGCGCTGGATGCGCTTGCCAGTCTTGCCGCCCATCATGCCCATCGCCGCGACTACGAGCAGGCCGAGCTTTATTATCGTCGCCAGGTTGAGATAGCACCCTGGCACGAAGAAGCGCACCGCGGGATTATGACCATGTTGGCCTTGCGCGGCCAGAAGGCAGCGGCTATCCATCATTACAGCGTGCTGCAGGCGGCGGTCGCGACCGAATTTGGGGCCGACCCTCTGCCCGAAAGCCGGGCGCTGTTGGAGAAGATTCAAGCCGGGCAGCTCCAGCCCGAAGCCGAGGAGCTGGCGAATCCCTACAAAGGTTTGCTGCCATTCGACCAGCACGATGCCGACCGCTTCTTTGGCCGCGAGGTGGTAATCCAACAACTGGTCGATTTGCTGCGCGCTCAACCATTTTGCGCCGTCATCGGTGCTTCGGGCAGCGGCAAATCGTCGCTCATCCATGCCGGGCTTCTGCCCACGCTTGGCGTGGGCGATCTTCGCCTGCGATCGGACGCCAGCGCCGTGGCGCCGGATGCCGGGGAATGGGTGAGCGTCAGTATTCGCCCTGGCAGCGCCCCCTTCATGGCCCTGGCCGCAGCCCTGGCCCCTCACCTCTTGTTAACTTCGGAAATTGCCACCGAAACCCTGGCCGAACAACTGCGCAGCGGTGAGACCAACCTTTGGACGATAGCGCAAGGGATCACGCAAAGACAAATTCCCGCGCGGCGCAGACACCGCTCTGCCCCGAGGATTTTGCTTGTCATCGACCAGTTCGAGGAACTCTACACCCTCTGCCCCGACGCCGCTGAACGCCAGAGTTTTATCGATATGCTGCTGGCGCCCTCGGCCCAGCAGGCGCCGAATACCGCAGCCACGATCCCACCCGGCGTCCTGCGTGTGCTGGTTTTGTTGCGCGCCGACTTCACCGGACAGGCCATCTCTTATCGACCTCTGGCCGACGCCATCCAGCAGGGCGGGCTGGTGCTGGGGCCGATGAATGGGGATGAACTGCGTCGGGCAATCGTCGAGCCGGCCCGCAGACAGGGTGTGACTTTCGAATCCGGCCTGGTCGAACGTTTGCTCAAAGACATCGCCAACGAACCGGGGAATCTATTGTTGATTCAGTTCGCACTGACATTGCTATGGGAAAAGCGGAAGAACGGGATGCTGACCCATGTCGACTATGAGGAAACAGGCGGGGTGGTGGGGGCGCTGGCCCATTATGCGGATGGCGTGGTGGGGGCGATGGATGCAAGCGAACGCGAAGGCGTGCGCCGCTTGTTTTTGCGCCTGGTTCAGCCCGGCGATGACGCCCCCGACACCAGGCGCATGGTGGCGCGAGCCGCGCTTGGCGCTGAAGATTGGCGGCTGGTGCAACGCCTGGCCGACGCGCGCCTGTTGGTGACAGATCGGCGCGATGAACAGGAAGTGGCCGAGGTGGCGCATGAGGCGCTGATCCGCAATTGGGGCCGGCTGCGTTCGTGGCTGGATGCCGACCGCCAGTTCCATCGCTGGCAATTCCAATTGCAGGACGCGGCCGAAAGGTGGTCGGAGAGCGGGAACGATCCCAGTTTGCTGTTGCGGGGGGCGCAACTGATCCAGGCTGAGACATGGCTGGACGAGCGAGGAAAAGAACTCAGCCCGTTCGAAAGTTCTTTTATCGCCGTTGCCATCGACGAGCGCGACCGACTGAACAAAGAACAAGAAGAACAGCGCCAAGTGGCGTTAGCGCAGGCCCAAAACCTGGCCCGTATCGAACACGACCGAGCCGATGCGGAGGCGCGTTCGACGAAGCGATTGCGCTTGCTGAGCGGCATCCTGGCTTTTTCGCTGCTGGCTGTGCTGGTTATCACCTTCATCGCCTGGTCGTTGGCGCGCGAGTCGCAACGGCAAACACAGTTGGCAACCGCGGCGCAACAAATTGCCGAAGAGGCGCGGATCCAGGCTCAGGTGCAGGCCGAGCTAGCAGATGCGCAGACAAAACTGGCCGAAGAGCAGAAGACGCTGGCCGAAAACGAGACGCAGACGGCCAAAAAGGAGCGAAGCCGGGCTGAAGAACAGGCCCGGCTGGCCGAAGAAGAACACAAGCGCGCCGAAATGGCCGCCCAACGCGCCCTGAGCCGCCAATTGGGCGCCCAGGCTCAATCCCGAATGTCCGACCAACTCGACCTGGGCCTGCTGCTGGCTGTTGAAAGCGCCCGCCTGGCCACCCCTGCCGATAAGGTCGACCTGCTGCTCAACCTGAACATCAGCCCGCTGGCCAAATATCTTCTCCACGCCGAGACCACGCCCGTTCACCAGGCCGAGTTTCACCCGCCCAACACACTCGTCACCAGCGCCGAGGGCAGCGTGCGGCTTTGGGACATGGACATGGGAAAAAGCATCAAACAAACCATCACACTGGCCGGCACTCAGTTCGCCGCCATCAGCCCGGATGGGCATCGGGCTGCCACCGTGGATGGCGCCAACTTGACGCTGTGGAACGTGCCCGATGGCCAGCCCATCGCTCCGGCCTTTGCCGACCACCCCGATGTCATCGATTTCCTGACTTTCTCGGTCGATGGCAGCCGTTTGGTCAGCGGCAGCCGCGATGGGACGCTGATCCTTCGCGATGCCGTTAGCGGCCAGGTGCTGAAGCAACTGAAGTACGATGGCAGCGGGGGCATGGCCCTGGGGCCGGGCGGTGAGATGCTGGCCATGTTCGACGATTTCGCTGGCCAGAGCGGGCTTGAACTGCGGGACCTGACCACAGGCCAACAGATCGCCGGGCCGGTGTTTGGGCATTCGGGCGCCATCCAAAGCATAAATTACAGCCGCGACGGCTCGTTATTGGTCACGGCTGGCGCCGATAAGACCTTGCGGTTGTGGGACGGCAAGACGTTGGCCCCCATTGGTCAGCCGTTCGTGGGGCACAGCGCCCGCGTCCTCATCGGCGCCATCAGTCCTGATAACAAGACGCTGGCTTCGGGCGGAGCTGACAACCACATCATTCTTTGGGATATTGCCAGCGGCCAGGCAATCGGCCAGCCGCTCACCGGCCACAGCAATTGGGTGCGCGATGTCACCTTCAGCCCAGATGGCCGCACTCTGGCCTCGACCGACGCTGGCGGCGGCATTGCCCTGTGGGATCTTGGCGCCCACCAAACCTTGCGCGGGCACAGCGACAATGTCCGCGCCATCGCACTGACGCCCGACGATGAGACGCTGATCACCAGTAGCTATGATCGCACGATGCGGTGGTGGGACGCCATCACCGGCGAAGTGCAAGCCGCGATCACGACGCCCCATCAAAGCTCGATTATCACCATGGCTATCAGCCCGGACGGCAAAACAGCAGCCACGGCCGATGTCGATGGCCTGGTCGCGTTGTGGGATGTGAAGGCGCGCGCCCTCCTCTTCCCCGCCCTCCAGGGCAACCCCAGCGTCATCGTCAGCCTGGCCTTCAGCCCCGATGGCAAGACCCTGGCCTCCGGCGATTTCGATGGCACGATCACCCTCTGGGATGTGGAGAGCGGCCGGCAACTGCTGAAGCCCTTCAAGGCCCACGAAGGATGGACGCTGAGCCTGGCCTTCAGCCCGGATGGCGAGCAGCTGGCGTCGGGGTCGCAAGATGCCGAGATCAGGCTCTGGAAGCTGCCGTCCAGCCGCACCCCCAGCGCCGATCCTCTCCCCGCCATCGGCCAGCCGATGAAAGGCCACAGCAATTGGGTCACGTCGCTCTTGTTCTGGCCCGACGGCAAGCGGCTGGTCTCGGGCAGCGGCGACCACACCGTCCGCCAGTGGGACCTCGCCAGCCAGCAAGCCGTGGCGGCGCCGTTGACCGGGCATGCGGGCTATGTATGGGGGTTACAGGTCTATCCGACCGAGGCCGCCGGCGGGGGCAAGGCCTTGGCGGCGCTAGATAACACCGGCGCGGTCTTGTTCTGGGATCTGGATGCGGGCATCCCGCTCGGCCCGCCTTTGCACACGTTCACCGAAACGGAGACGCAGGTCATCAGCGCCGACGGCCGGCGGCTGTACCAGGGCGCCTTCAACAGCGCTGTCGAAGTGTGGGAGCTGCCCGGTCTGGTGTGGGAAAGCCGGGCTTGCGCCATCGCCAACCGCAATCTGACCAAGACAGAATGGGAGCGATTCCTGCCCGACCTGCCCTATCGGGAGATGTGCGAGTGAAGGGTGGATTGTGGATTGCGAATTGCGAATTGCGGATTGCGGATTGTGAATTGCGGATTGTGAATTGTGGATTGCGAATTGCGAAACCGGTCATTGGTCGATTGCGGAGGGAGCACCCCAAGGTGCGGGCTGCACCCGTCATTCCGCACCCGGGCGGGCTGGACTCCTCGAAATCGAGGCCCCATTTGCGGAGGGAGCACCCCCAGGTGCGGGCCGCACCGTGGAGACGGCCCCCACCTGAACCCTGAACATTCTAATTGCGGAGGGAGCACCCCCAGGTGCGGGCTGCACCCGAAATCCCGCACCTGGGCGGGCTGGACTCCTCGAAATCAGGGCCCCGTTGGCGGCCCGCGCATATAACCTGTGGCCGCGGGGGTGGGCCAGCCCATTTCGCCATCCGCAATCGCCATTAATCCCTCCTTAACCTGATCTAGATCATAGCGCCGGGTCATTCATCCTGCTATCATGCGGGATGTTTCAAAAAGGATCGGCGGATAGTCTGTATTGTCCAAAGACAATCGTCCCTCAGCTCTTCACTCACCCCACCCAAGCATCGTTCCATCAATGAGGAGGAACAAAATCATGAGACTACGATTTATGCTGTTGGGTCTTCTGCTGGTAGCGGCGGTCCTGCTCTTTGTCGGGGCAGGGGCCGAAGCAGCCGGGCCAAACATTGCGCCGGTTTGTCTGGCGCGCAGTTTCCAGGCCGGACCGGCCAGCGAACCGTTGGCAACCAGCAAGATCTTCTTCCCTGTGCAAGCATCACCCTGCAACTATCCTTTCCAGGTGCCGTTCCAGAACGACTGGATAGGGTCGGGGCACGCCGACAAAACGGCAGAAGCGTTCAACCATTGGAACAACACCGGGCAGATCCCAACCTCCTGCGCCAAGTGCCACAGCACGCACGGCTACCGGGACTTCTTGGGCGACGACGGCACGGCCGAGGGCGTGGTCAACAACACGGCGCCCACCGGCTCGACGATCGAGTGCGTGGCCTGTCACAACGACAAGACCATCCACAAGACCAGCGTCACCTTCCCCTCCGGCGTCACCCTGAACGATCTCGGCGACGAATCGCGCTGCATGGAATGCCACCAGGGGGTTTCCTCCAAAAAGACGGTGGACGACCTGCTGGCGCCGCTGACCGACAGCGATGTGGTCAGCCCCACCCTCCGCTTCCAGAATATCCACTACTTTGCGGCGGCGCTCAGCCTGTATGGGACGCAGGTGAAAGGCGGCTATCAGTACGACGGCATGAGCTATGATGCCAAGTTCGCCCATGTCGAAGGTTACGACACCTGTATCCAGTGCCACGACCAACACACGTTGGAGTTGAACCTGGATGCCTGCAAGACCTGCCACACCACCGTGAGCACGGTCGATGACCTGGCCAAAATCCGCATGAATGGGTCGCTGGCCGACTATGACGGCGACGGCAATATCACCGAGGGCGTGAGCGAAGAAATCGACGGCCTGCGGGCGATGCTGTACACCGCTATCCGTTCCTACGCCAACCAGGTGAGCAACAAACCCATTGCCTATTCGGCCACTGCCTATCCCTACTGGTTCTTCGACCCCAACGACAACGGCGTGGTGGATACGGGCGAGACCACAGGCTACAATGCTTTCACCGGCCGTCTGATCAAAGCCACGTACAACTATCAGATGTCGGTGAAGGACCCCGGCCAGTTCGCGCATGGCGGCAAGTACATCATCGAGTTGCTGCACGACTCGATCGCTGACTTGAACACCAAGATCACCCCACCCGTCGGTCTGACCCAGGCCCATCGCCTCGACCCCGGCCACTTCGCCGGTTCCGAGGAAGCCTTCCGGCATTGGGACAACACCGGTGTGGTTCCTGGCAGCTGCACGAAGTGCCATACGGCTGAAGGCGTGCCCTTCTTCCTGCAAGAAGGCGTCAACGTTTCGGGCAAGTCGTCCAACGGCTTCATGTGCACCACCTGCCACAAGAACCTGGCCCCCAACTACGAGCGCTACACGGTCAACACCGTCACCTTCCCCAGCGGCGCCACCGTGTCGCTGCCCGACAAGGATGCCAACCTGTGCCTGGAATGCCATCAGGGGCGTGAATCCACCGTTAGCGTCAACAACGCCATCATTGGCAAGGACCTCGACACCGTGCCGACGCCTGCACTCAGCTTCCGCAACGTCCATTACTTCGCCGCCGGCGCCACGCTGTTCGGCAACGATGTCAAGGGCATCTACCAGTACGACGGCAAGAGCTATCTGGGGCGGAACGTGCATGGCCCCGGCATCGCCAGCTACGATGCCTGCACCGAATGCCACAACACCCACGAGCTGGAAGTCAAGGTCGACAAATGCTCCACCTGCCACCTGGGCATCACCACGAATGCGGATTTGAAGAACATTCGCGGCGCCTTCGGCGGCAACCAGGGCAGCAATGTCGATTACGATGGCGATGGCAGCAAGACCGAAGGCATCTATGGCGAGATCGACACCATGGCCGCCAAGCTGTACGCAGCCATGCAGCTGTATGCCACGAACATCGTCGGTACACCCATTGCCTACAACGCCAACGCCTATCCTTACTTCTTCGTCGATGCCAACGGCAACGGTGTGGTCGACGCCGATGAAAAGACCGGATACAACAAGTTCACACCTCGCCTTCTGCGCACAGCCTACAACTACCAGTATGTGCAGAAGGACCCCGGCCAGTTCGCCCACAACGCCAAGTACGTCCTACAGGCGCTGTACGACGGTCTGGAAGACCTGGGGCAGCGCGTGACCGTGGACATGACCGGCCTGGTGCGCCCGTAACCCCTCATCTCCCCCCCCAAACCCTCCAAACCGGACGCCGCTCGGCGTCCGGTTTTTTTGGACCCGCTGGGTTTCGGAAACCCTTTGGCTCTGTTATCCCGCCATTCATCTTTCGCGTTGGCCGCCGCAAATCCTTCATCCTCCACCCATTTTTCTGACCTGGATCATAGTATTGATGAGAGCGGATGGAGTATAATGCTCCCGCAGCCCCACCACCGCCGCCGTCATCGTCGCCCACCATGCCCTGTAACCACCACCGGCGAGAACGACTCCTCGCCTTTCTGATCACCCTTTCGGTCGCCCTCGTGCTGGCCGGCTGCCGGCGTTCGACCACACCCACCCCCACGCCGCCACCCACGCCCACCCCCTTCATCGCCCCCACGCCGCCGCCGAGCGCCGCCGATGTGGGGCTGGGGCCGGCGCCGGTCACCAGCCTGGCGGTGGTGCATCAGCCGTTTGGCGAGGGCGCCTGCGGGGCTTGCCACGATCTGAATGGGGCCGACCCAGAGAAACTGTGGGGCGGGACAACGGAAGTGTGCCGCGAGTGCCACTGGCAGGAAGTGCCTGATCCCGCCGCGCCCATCGCCTTCGAGCACAAGCCGTTTAGCCAGGGCGACTGCCTGGATTGCCACCTCCCCCACGCGGGGGCCAACCCCAAGCTGTTGGTCAAGCCAGCCGCACAGCTGTGCAACGATTGTCATGCCGACGATGTCCGGCCCGAAGACCAGCCGCACCCCAGCATCGCCCAGGGTGAGTGCAACCTCTGCCATCTCTCGCACGGCTCCGAGTACCCGGCCATCCTGCGCCAACCGCAATCGCAATTGTGCGGCGCTTGCCACAAGGATCAAGTCGACCCGGCCAAAACCTTCGCCGCCCACGCCGAGGCCAAAAATCTGCAGTGCAGCGACTGCCACCAGCCCCACAACCCGACCTCCGCGCCGGCCCAGGTGACGCAAGAACTATGCGCGACCTGCCACGATGACCTGCCGGCGGCGAGCAGTTTCAAATTCCCCCACACGCCCTACGCCCAGGGCCGCTGCGCCGACTGTCATCCCGGCTTCCACCAAAACCCCGATGCCCCCCTCCTGGCCGCCACCCAGGCCGAGTTCTGCAACAAATGCCACGAAGACCACGGCCAGGTGGTGGATCAATCTCATCCCCAGGTGGCCGCGGGCGAGTGCCGCCTGTGCCACGACGGCCACGGCTCTGACTTCCCGGCCCATCTGGTCAAGGCCGAGGACGAGATCTGCCGCACCTGCCACAAAGAGCAGTTCGACCCCAAGACAACCTTCGTCGCCCACCGGCCCGACAAACTCCCGGCCTGTTCGAGCTGCCACAACCCCCACGAACCCAAGACAGAGGGCGTCCCGGTGGCCATCGCCTGCTCGACCTGTCACAAGGACATCCTCCAGCAAGGCAGCACCCACACACCGGTGAAAGAGGGACAGTGCAAAGAATGCCATAGCGAATTCCACGGCCACACCAGCGCGCAACTGGCGGCCGTCGCCAAACAGTGCACCGATTGTCACCAGCCGGAGACCGGCCCCGTCTCGCACCCGCCCTATCAGGAAGGCGAGTGCACCGCCTGCCATGCGACGCACAGCAGCAACCACGCCGCCCTGCTCAACCAGGCGCCTACCCAGCTCTGCGGCTCCTGCCACCGCCAACAGACGGCCAGCTTCGGCGGCAGCGCCCATGCCACCCGCCTGAACGCCCAATGTGCGGCCTGCCATCAGGCCCACAACGGCAATCTGGACAATCTGCTGCAAGCCCGCACCAACACCTTGTGCGAAGGCTGCCACAAAGACTTGCCGCATGGTTTCCACCCGGTCAGCGGCGGCACGGATCCGATCAACGGCGGCTCGCTCAGCTGCGTCAGCTGTCACAACCCGCACGGCAGCCAGTACCCGGCCGACCTGCGCGCCGGCGGCGACGCCCTCTGTCTGCAATGCCACAACTTCCAGGCGCCAGGAACGACAGCGCGGCAATGAGGCGAAATGACACAAATAGGAAGAAACACAGTTTTCAGCCTGTGAATAACCAATATCCAATAACAGATTCGCCATGAAACGGCTCGCCCTCATCCTCAGCATCCTCGTCTTGCTGTTCATCGCCCTCAGCCTCGGCAGCGGCAACGCTGGCTTTGGCCCGCGCGCGGTCGATGCAGGGCAGGGCGCGCCTTTCAACCCACATGGCCGCTACAGCGCCGCGACCAATAGCTGCACCACCTGCCATGTCCCCCACCAGCGGACATCCGACCCTGAGACGCCCTGTTATGGCTGCCACCCCAACCAGTTGACGCACGAACAGAACGATTGCGCCACCTGCCACGACCCGCACGCCCGCACCACCAACGCCGCCCTGGTGCAGACCAGCATCGGCGGCAAACCGCTCAGCTTCGACGGCAAGAACTTCGACGCCACGGCCAACTCCATCTGCCGCACCTGCCACACCACCACCAACTACCACAGCCCGGCGGCCCGCGCAACGCACTACGAAAACCAGCCCTGCACCAACTGCCATCCCCACAGCGCCGGCTTCGCCCCTGACCCCACCAACTGCGGCGCCTGCCACGGCGACCCGCCCGACAGCGGCGCCCACGCCCGCCATCGCCAGACCGACATCGGCCTCAACAGCTGCGAATCCTGCCACCCGCGCGTCCGCAACTGGCGCGACCCCGGCCATTACAACGGCCGTGTCGATTTCAAAGACAAGGCCGTGCTCAGCAACACCGGCGTCTGCAACGACTGCCACGGCAACAGCAGCGGCATCGCCGAAGCCAAAGCCAACTGGCCATCGGGCCGGGCCATCGCCGACTGCACCGGCTGCCACAACAGCGCCGACCCCGGCAAACTGAATGGCAAGGCCGCTCCGGCGGTGGATGCCTATTGGGCCAGCAACGGCCACGGCCAGGGCCACGAACAGGACCAGGATCTGGACTGCCAGGCCTGCCACAACCCCGCTGCGCCCCACTTCGGCGCCGGGTTCGACCCCCGCCTGTGGGCCGAACCCGCCCAACTCTGCGCCCGCTGCCACAACGACCCCACCCGCGCCGGCGCCGATGTCAGCGCCCACGGCAATGAGGATTTCCAGCAGGCCACGCAGCCGAACTTCGGCGAAACCTGCGCCACCTGCCATGACCCACACGGCAGCGCCAATCTCGCCGCCATCCGGGGCGCAATCAAGGGCAGCACGGTCGTCTTCCTGGCCCGCACCGGCGCCAACAGCTTCGACTCGGCCGACGACAACAACAGCCGCGAGCTTTGCGCCACCTGCCACCGCACCACGCGGCACAATCGCACCCCTAGCAACCGGCCGCAAACCCCGCACTACGAGGGCCAGGACTGCACCCAGTGTCACAAACACGAGACCGACGGCGACCCGACCACGGCCGATGCCTTCATGCCGCAGGGCGGGTGCATGGTCTGCCACAAGGACCCGACCGACAACGGCGACAACCTGCCGCCTGGGGGCCGGCCGGCGGTGGCGGCCGATTTTGCCGGCCGCAGCCATCACATCCAGGGCGAACTGACCGATGCCCGCTGCCTAGTCTGCCACGACCAGACGACCCACGGCGATGGCAGCATCGACCTCCGTCACCCCGACGGCGGGGCCAACTTGCGCTTCGTCCACGCCAAAGATGCTGACCTCACGCCCTTCTGCCAGGGCTGCCATGATGCCAACGGCAGCACCGTTGCCATCGCGCCCGGCGGCTCGGCGGCGGACCCGTTCCGAGATAGCAGCAACCTCCTGGCCCTGCCGCCCGTCGGCGACCACAGCAATCATGACTTCCACGCCCCCCAAGAAGGGCTTTTCCGCCAGGGCTGCAACGATTGCCACGCCGGGCACGGCAGCAACAACCTGGCCATCGTCTTGACCAACATCGGCGGCAACAGCATCACCTTCACATCCCGCACCGGCGCCAACAGCTTCGACGACCCCGCCAAAGACGACCGCAACGATCTCTGCGTCACCTGTCACCTCGGCCGGGCCAGCCTCCACGCTGGGGGCGACCACCGGGCCGCGGGCGACCTGGATCTGCGGGGAACCGACTGCACCACCTGCCATCTCCACGACGCCGACAACACCATCGCCACCCGCGACGGCTTCATGCCCTCGTGCGGCGCCTGCCACGGCCAGCCGCCGCCGCCCGCGGGCAACGGCTACGCCCTGAACGAAAGCCTGACCCCGCACCAGATCCACGCCGGCCAGTCGGCCGGACAGTATGGCCAGCCGTGCAGCACCTGCCACGACCGCCTGAACCCGGCCTACAGCGGCCATGTCACCCAGCCGGCCAGTTTTCAGGATGTCTTCTTCGGCAGCCCCAACGCCGCCGGCAGCTACAATCGCCTCAGCCGCACCTGCGCCACCGTCGGCTGCCACAGCAACGGCAACCCCAGCGGCGGGCAACTGGTCTACACCAGCCCGGTGTGGGGCGAGAACAGCCGCCTGAGTTGCAGCGGCTGCCACGGCGATCAGATTTCGCTGACCACCGGCAGCCACGGCAAACACCTGCTGTCGTTCTATCGCGACCGCGGGGCCGATGCCATCGGCTGTTACGAATGCCACGGCCCCACAGCCAAAGACGATGACAACAACGCCATCGGCAGCACCCAAACGCATGTCAACTTCCAGAAAGATGTCAGGCTGGATGTGACCGACCTCTGGGGCCGGCCCGACGGCAGCACCTTCAACCCGGCCAATCGCACCTGCGCCAACAGCCTCTGTCACTCGGACGGCGCCGCCAGCCGCGAGCAGCCGGGGACGCCCGTCTTCACCACCCCGCGCTGGGGGGATGCGGCCAGCGGCGCCTGTGGAACCTGCCACGGCATCACCCCGCAGACTGTGACCAGCGGCGCCCATGCCCGTCATTTCGATAGCTCCAATCAAGGCCCCGGCATCACCTCCTGCGCCGTCTGTCATTCGTCCTATGGCGACGACAACCATGCCAACGGCAAGGTCAACTTTGCCGACGGCGCCACCCTGTCGCAAACCACAGTCTGCAACGAGTGCCACAGCCCCGGCGGGGCGGTGAACGGCGTGGCCGAAGCGCGCAGCAAGTGGGCCAACAGCCAGCCGCTGAGCTGCGAAGGCTGCCACGACGAGCAGGCGTCGGTGGTCAAAGGTGTGACCGCCCCCAACATCGCCGGCAACGGCGCCACCTACGGTTCCGGCGTCACCGGCCACGGCAAGTCGGGCGTGACCTGCGAGCTTTGCCATCTCAAGCAGGCCGACAGCATCCATTTCGATGGTGTGGCCCGCACCTACACCGCCGCCGCCGACAACCTGCAAGCGGCCCTCTGGCTGAATTTCGGCGGGCTGAACCTGCCGATCACGAGCGATGAACCCTATGCCAGGGCCAACTACGGCGTCTGCATGGCCTGCCATCCCGAAGCCAACCTGGTGGGGCTGGGGCCGGGCTACAGCAACGCCCTCTTCAGCCACAGCAACCCACCCCCGGCCGGCTACCCGCTGCAGACGCCCGCCACCGTCACCGCTTTCCGCAACGAGCGGGCCGAGGGCTTCAACTTCGGCAACGTGCCCGCCAACATCCATTGGGACCACCTGGACCTGAACCAGGTGAACTGGGATAGCGACGGCGATGGGACGATGGACTCCAAACCCTCCTGCGCCGCCTGCCACGACCCGCACGGCGTCCGCTCCTTTGCCGATGGCGTGGCCTACCCCGCCATGACCAGCGCCGACATGGGCATCATCCACGGCCAGGACGCCATCGGCGCCTATGGCGAAGTGACCAAGACCAGCTACAACCAGCGCTGCCGCAGTTGCCATCCCAGCGCCGGGATTCGATATTACCGGCCCGAGCCGGTGCGCTGACAATCCGGGATTTCAGGGCGCAGGGGGGCTGCGATCCCCCTGCGCCGGCGCTGCTTGGGCAGGGAGCGGCGTTCGGCCAGGCAAGCGGGGTGGGGGGGCTGAGGGGGGCAGGGGGGGGCAAGAGCGATGGGGACAGGAGCAACTTGCGGTATGTCTACGATATACTTATGATATATCACATTTGCGCGCGCGCCGCGCCTGGAGACAGAAAGACCAGCGACCAACAACCATGAACACGTCCGCGCAGCCACAAACCACATCCCCTGTCAGAGCCGGAGACCCCACCCCCCAGCCCCAACCCGGCCCCCTCAGCCAACTCCCATCCGCCCAGCCTCCCGATCCGCCCACACCCACCGCCCCCCGGCCCCAACCCGGCCCCCTCAGCCAACACCCATCCGCCCATCCTCCCGATCCGCCCACACCCACCGCCCCCCGGCCCCAACCCGGCTCCCTCAGCCAGCAAGCCTACGAAGCCATCAAGGGCCAGATCGTCTCGCTGCGCCTACCGCCGGGCGCCGTCATCGACGAAAACCGCCTGCAAGGCGAGCTAGACCTGGGGCGCACCCCCATCCGCGAGGCCCTGCAACGGCTGACCCAGGAAAAGCTGGTGGCGGTCATCCCCCGGCGAGGCACCTTCGTCACCGGCATCGAGCTGAAAGACCTCAAGCTGCTGTTCGAGGCGCGGCTACCGATGGAGATCTTGGCCGCCCGACTGTCCGCGCAGCGAGGCAACGACGAGCACTGGCGGCAGATGGAGGCGGCGCTGAACCGCCTGCCGGCAAACGGCGCCCCTCACACCAACGAAGACCTGATCGCCATCGACGCCGCCTGCCATGAGATCATCTATGAGGCCGCCGGCAACCCCTTTTTGCGCGACACGCTCGTGACGCTCTATGCGCTCAGCCTGCGCCTCTGGTATTATTCCCTCTCCCACATGGGCGACGTCAGCAACGCCATCCTGGAGCACCGGGCCATCCTCGACGCCCTGCGCCAGCGCCAGAGCGACCGCGCCGCCCAGATCATGGAACAACACATCCGGGCCTTCCAGACCGAAATCCAGACCGCCATGGTCGGCGGCCCCGCCTCAGCAGGTTAGGTTATGGACACGGATCGAATCCTTATAAATCCGTGTTCATCCGTCAAATCCGTGTCCGAATAAGAAAGACAACGACGAGATACCTTCTTTTTGGGACACGGATGAACACAGATGAACACGGATCAGATTCTTATAAATCCGTGTTCATCCGTCAAATCCGTGTCCCCAAACAACTATTCATAGCAAAGGTGTAGGATGGAACGCAGCCGAGTGGCCGAGCGCCGCGAACGACGACGAGAACAACGAGACCAGGCTACCCTGGCCAAAATGGTGCAGCCCCTCCACCGCCTGCCGGTCTACGAGCTGGTGGGGCCGGAGGGCGTCGAACTCATCCATCAGAAGTCGATGGAGATCCTGTCCGAGATCGGCATCGCCTTTCTCGATGACGAGGCGGTGGGCATCCTACAAGCGCACGGGGTGGAGGTGCGCGACCAGGTCGCCTACTTCGACCCCGCCCAGGTGCTGGAGATGGCGGCCAAAGCGCCCGCCCAGTTCACCCAGCTCGCACGCAATCCCCAGAACAACGTCGTCCTCGGCGGCGAGCACCTCTGCTTTGCCCCGGTCTATGGCCCGCCCTATGTGCTCGATCTCGATCAGGGTCGCCGCCCTGCCCGGCTGGTCGACTTCGAGAACTTCGTCAAGCTGGCCTATCTCAGCCCCTGGATTCACCATTCTGGCGGCACGGTGGTGGAGCCGACCGACCTGCCTGTGTCCACCCGGCATCTGGACATGGTCTTCAGCCACATCAAATACTCGGACAAAGCCTTCATGGGGTCGGTGACATCGGCAGAGAACGCCGCCGACAGCGTGGCCATGGCCGAAATCGTGTTCGGGGCCGAGCAGATCCGCCAGCAATCGGCGCTGCTCTCGCTGATCAATGTCAGCAGCCCCCGCCGGCTGGATGACCGCATGTTGGGGGCGCTCAAGGTCTATGCACGGGCCAGGCAGGCCGTGATCATCACGCCCTTCATCCTCTCCGGGGCCATGAGCCCGGTCTCGGTGGCGGGAACGCTGGCGCAACTCAACGCCGAGGCGCTGGCGGGCATCGTCTTCAGCCAGATGGTCGAGCCAGCGACGCCGGTGGTCTACGGCTCGTTCCAGACCAATGTCGATCTGCAAAGCGGCTCACCGGTGTTCGGCTCGCCCGAAAGCCAGATTGCCCTCTACACCAGCGCCCAACTGGCTCGCCGCTACCATCTGCCCTTCCGCAGCGGCGGCATGTTCACCAGCTCCAAACTGCCCGATGCCCAGGCCGGCTACGAATCGATCATGGTCATGCTGCCCACCTTGCTGGCGCGCGTCAACTTCGTCCTCCACGCCGCCGGCTGGCTGGAGGGTGGGCTGACGGCCGGTTACGAGAAGTTCGTGCTCGATTGCGAGTTCCTGGGCATGTTGCACAAGTTCTTGCAGGGCCTCGATCTCTCGGACGATGCCTTCGCGCTCGACGCCATCCGCGAAGTGGCGCCCGGCGGCCACCACCTGGGCACCGAGCACACCCGCCGCCACTTCCGCACCGCCTTCTATCGCGCCGAACTGATGGACTATGGCACGGCCGAACAATGGAACGCTTTGGGAGCCAAGGACGCTTATCAGCGCGCGAATGAAAAGGTCAAGCAGCTGCTGGCCTCGTACCAGCCGCCAGAGTTAGAGGCCGCGATCGAGGAGGCGCTGCGCGATTTCATGGCGCGGCGGAAAAGTCAAGCCTAATTGACAAAATACACATACTTCGACTAAAATATACACATTCTTGAGTCGGAGAGTTTACCATGCGCACCAATGTCGTCCTGGATCAGGGCCTCATCGATCAAGCCAAACGGCTTACCGGTATTCGGACAACTCGCGCCGTTATCGATGAAGCGTTGCGCACGCTGATCCAATTACGCGAGCAGGCAGAAATCCGCAATCTGCGCGGCCAACTCCATTGGGAGGGAGACTTGATGATGCTACGTGAGTCTCGCTCCCCGATCTATGAGGTCGAACATGCTTCTGGTCGATTCGACGGTCTGGATTAGCTATTTCAACGGCCAACAGACCGCTGAAACGGATTACCTCGACCATAGACTAACCTCCAGATTGATTCTGGTGGGCGACCTGATTCTGGCCGAAGTGTTACAGGGATTTCGCACGGATGCCGAATTCGAGCTTGCTCGCGCCCGTCTCGGCCGATTCGTGCAGAGAAGCATGCTCAATCCCTCATTGGCGGTAGTAAGTGCGATAAACTATCGTTATTTGCGCCAACGAGGAATTACTATCCGCAAAACTATCGATTGCATCATTGCCACCTATGCCATCGAGAATGGCCATGAATTGCTTCATGCTGACCGTGACTTCGATCCCTTCGAAGTGTTTCTTGGCTTGCGAGTTGTGCATCCGTGAGGCAAAAGGATAACTACTTGATGATCAAGACCGCGTTGATCCCATCCTTGCTCCTTCGATCCGCGTGTACACCGCCCTGCAAGAAGCACCCATGCCAAGCCCTCGTGCGACAATGAGCGCCACGTCCCAGTGGAGTTCAGATACGATCGTCACGGCTGAGTTCCGAGCAGCCTTGAACTCGTATCTCAGCCAGACGCGGCTGCGCCCACTTCTGATGTTGGGCGATGCGCGTCAGGTTTTGCGCGATCTGCCGGGCGGCTGCGTCGATTTCGCCATGACCTCGCCGCCCTACTGGGGCAAGCGAGAATATGCCGGCGGCGGCATCGGCCTCGAAGCAAGCTACCAGGAATTCGTCTGCAACCTGGCCGAAGTATTCGCTGAACTCAATCGCATACTGAAACCGACAGGTTCGTTCTGGCTGAATATCGGCGACAGTTATCACAACAAGGGGCTGATTGGCATCCCCTGGCGTGTGGCGTTCGAGTTGATCGACCGACAAGGCTGGATTCTCCGCAACAGCATCATCTGGAACAAAGTCAAGAGCGGGATGGACAACACCAGGGATCGACTTGGCAACGTTCATGAGCTGATCTTTCATTTCGTCAAGCAAACACACTACTTCTATGACGCTGATGCCATCCGTTCGAAGCCTCGTGAGGCCAAGATCATCAATGGCGCCGTCGTATCGGCGACCGGCGTCTCGGGCGTGCGCTACAAACGCCAGATCGAGCTGAGCACGGCTTTGAGCGATACCGAAAAGACAGAGGCATTCAAGTCGCTCGATGAGGCGTTGGCCGATGTCGCTGCCGGTCGGATCTCCGATTTCCGCATGATCATCCGCGGCCAACAGCGCACCACACATTCGGACAGCGAGAAAGTTTCGGGGCGCGCCAAAGAATTGGGCGACAGAGGCTTCTATATCCTGCGTTATCATCCCAACGGTAGCAAACCGACCGACGTTTGGGACATCATGCCAGAGGATACACAGCACCGAAACGGACATTTCGCCCCCTATCCTGTAGACCTCTGTCGCATTCCTATCCTTGCCACCTGCCCACACGACGGCGTCGTGCTCGACCCTTTCTGCGGCACCGGGACAACGTTGCTGGCCGCGCTCAATCTCGGTCGCAGGTCGATTGGGATCGATATCTCACCCCGCTATCTCGAAATCTCGCATGAAAGGTGCGCTACGCTCTTATGAATGCGATCATCGAACTTTTCGGCCGTTCGGTGGCCCAGCACGAGATCGATTGGGGTGCGCTTGTCCGTGATCAACCGTGCATCTACCTGGGTCGAAAATGCTACAAAGTCAGAAAGAGCGATCCAGGCACAGCCATTGGCACGTGTTCAGTCCTTTATGGACGACAAGCCGAACCAATCGTCATCTGCCCAGCCCGCCTGCTCGAACGAGGTCAAGTATTCACCGATTGCTTCCATCTGCTCACCACCCATGAACCCGGCAACGAGTTGCACCTTGTGCCCGAGATGGCGATTCCAGGTGGAAGCGTCGACTACTTTCTTGTCTCCGTTAGAGCGGGCAAGGTGAGGGATTTCGTCGGCATCGAGATCCAGGCCCTCGATACAACCGGCTCAGTCTGGCCCGAACGGCAACGACTGCTGCACAGGCTTGGCTCTTCGGCTGCCGATGCGTCCGCCGTGCACCAGCCCTTCGGCATCAACTGGAAAATGACCGCCAAGACGACGCTGCTTCAGATACACCACAAGATACAGACCTTCGAGCATCTAAACAAGAAGCTTGTCCTCGTCGTTCAGGACAAATTGTTGGCGTACATGACCCGGCAGTTCGACTTTGGCCACGTTCGCAATGTCGCCGGTGTTGGTGATTCGATGCACTTTCACGCCTATGGCATGGAGCAGCAAGCCGATGGAACCCTCAAACCTGTTCTGCAGTCTCGACTGAGCACCGATGCCGATGGAGTCGGGCGTTGTTTGGGACTACAGGCTGAACCCAGAGTCGAACTTGAGCAAATCTTGCAGGCGCTCCAGGCCAGGCTATCTCCCACCACTCGCTTCGCCCCGCAACTTTGATCGCACCTCTCACGCTCATAAGAAGGCGCACAGTGTTCGATTCACCGAACAAACTCGGCACGAGTCTTATGGCTGGTCGGCCGTTTTTCTTGATCTTTGCAGCAATCAGTGGGATCTTTTGCAGCGCCATCCCACCCCAGATAATACACCCCAAACAAGTGAGGAATCCTAATGTCTGATCAAATCAACCTGAAAGAGCTTGAACTCGAAGAACTGTTCGAACTCATGGGCGAAGACCTCTACGACGGCCTGCAACCGGAGGTCGTGGAGGAAGTTCATGAGGCGCTTGGCCGCGGCATGGCCCCCTACGAAGTGCTGACCGAGGGCCTGGTCGCAGGCATGGACGTCGTCGGCGTCGATTTTCGCGACGGCATCCTCTTCGTCCCCGAAGTGCTGATGGCGGCCAACGCCATGAAGGCCGGCATGGGCGTGCTCCGCCCCCTGCTGGCCGAAACCGGGGCGCCCAAGGTGGGCACGATGGTGATCGGCACGGTCAAGGGCGACATCCACGACATCGGCAAGAACCTGGTGGGGATGATGCTGGAAGGCGCCGGCTTCGAGGTCATCAACCTTGGTATCAATGTCTCGGTCGAGATGTTCATGGACGCCATCCAAAAGCATAACCCCGACCTCATCGGCATGAGCGCCCTCCTGACCACGACCATGCCCTACATGAAGGTGGTCATCGACCATCTGCACGAGGTGGGCATCCGCAAGGACCTGATCGTGATGGTGGGCGGCGCGCCGCTGAACGAAGCCTTCGCCGAGGAGATCGGCGCCGACGCCTACTGCCGTGATGCGGCTGTGGCCGTGGATACCGCCAAAAAGCTGATGGCGATCAAGCAGGGCGCCGCCTGATCGCAGACAGTCCTCTCATCGGCCTGGCTTATGTCCGCTTTCAAGACCAAAATCATCGATCTTTTGGATGCGAACGGCGTCGTTTACAAGCTGCTGCCTCACTCCGAGCCTGTGTTCACAGTCGAGGCGGCAGCCCGGCAGCGCGGCGTGGTCAAAGAAGAGATGGTCAAGTCGATTTTGTTGCGCGAGAAGAGCGCGGAGCGACGCTACGTGATGGCCTGCGTGCTCGGACACGAGCGGCTGGACCCGCAGGCCGTGCGCGCGGCCCTGCCCGGCGAATGGAAACGCCTGACTTTCGCCAGCGCCGAGGAGATCCTGGCAGTGACCGGCTATGTGCAAGGGGCGGTGGCGCCGTTGTGCCTGCCGCCCCAGGTGCCGGTCGTCTTCGATCACAGCATCGCCGCCTGCCAGAACGTGAACATCAGCAGCGGCGACCCCGTGGCCGGGCTGGAACTAAAGCCGGGGGATTTGATCCGGCTGGCAGGGGCGAGGCTGGCGGCGATCCAGGCAGACGACCAGCCCAACCCCGATGGCATGTAGGCAGACGATGCTGAGGACTGCCACCCTGCAACCATCGCTTTTCCCAGGCCTGACCACCGAGTTCCCCACGACTCGCTATCAGGGAAGCAAGGCCAAGCTGGTGGACTGGATTTGGGAGCAGATCCAGGACATCGAGTTCAGCACCTGTCTGGATGCCTTCGGCGGCACGGGGGCGGTTGCGCACCGGTTGAAGCGAGAAGGTAAGTCAGTGACTTACAATGACATTCTTCGCTTCAACTACTATTTCGGTCTGGCGCTGATCGAAAACGACGAGACCTATCTGGATCAAGAAGCCGTAGAGTGGCTGTTGCGCCGGCATTCCGATGTTGTTTACCCTTGCGTCGTACAAAGGAATTTTCACGATATTTACTTTACAGAAGCAGAAAACGCCTGGATCGATCAAACGATCACGAATATCAGAAGATTATCCAATCCGTTTCAGTTTGCACTCGTCTTCTTTGCACTTTGCCAGGCTTGCATCGTCAAAAGGCCGTTCAACCTCTTTCATCGTCATAACCTCTATATCCGTTTCGCCGAAGTCGAGCGCACATTCGGCAACAAGGCCAGCTGGGACAAGCCTTTCGCAGAATGGTTCCGGCTTTTCGTCGCTGAGGCGAACCAGGCGGTGTTCGACAATGGCGTAGAGAATCGGGCGCTGAACTGCGATGCCGCCGATGTTCCTGGAACTTATGATCTGGTTTACATCGATACACCCTACATTCCCCGGCATGGCATTGGCGTCGATTATCGTGATTTCTACCATTTCCTCGAGGGTTTGACGATGTACGACGAATGGGAGCAGCATATCGACAGGCATTCGAAGCATCAGCGTTTGCGGCGACAGCCAAACGCTTGGGGAGACAAGAAAAAGATCTATTCTGCTTTCGATAATCTTTTCCGCCGACACAAAAACAGTATTCTTGTTGTTTCCTATCGTAGTGATGGCATCCCTTCCGAACAGGAAATAGTTGATTTGCTTGCCAACTATAAGAAGCAGATTATAGTTGAGCATTCTGATCAATACAAATATGTTTTGTCGACTAATTCACATTCTAAAGAAGTGCTTTTGATCGCAGAATAGATTTAGTCAAGTGATAAAATGATCGATAAAGGCAATTTCATAAATGGACTAAGATTGGAATTTGATGAATTCAGGCGCACATTGACAACTGATGATGGCGAAGGGCCGTTCACTCGTCATGGCGAGAAGGTTTTCGACGACTACTGACGCAACTATCTCACGAAGGATATGGCTCTGGCCATCGACTCGGAACCGCCTTATGCCAACCTTGATGAATACTGGCGCTGGCGAAATCGCGCTGGATGAGCCGGTAAGAGTCGCCATTAATTCACAAGGAAGTCGCCATAGCTTCGTTTCTAAATCAACTGATGGAGGATAACAATGACCCTCGAAGAAATCCTACAAGATATCCATGGATTGGATGCCCGTTTACGAGAATTGGAATCGCAATACGGAGTCTTATCCGCAGACATTCATGCTTTGTATCGCTTAGGTGAATTGGAACAAAGCCGTGATCTCATCCGCTGGATGGGTTATTACGATCTTCGGCAGGACCGACTACGCGCGTACGAAACAGCCCTGCGCGAACGATTGCTCATCCTGCGCAGACAGACTATGGGCTCCCCTTTACCACTGCGACCTCATTTGATGGCGATGGTCGAGGCTTGAGATGTTTCCAACCTTCGACGAGTACTGCTCCCTGATCGCTGATCTGCCAAATCAGTTTCCCAGCATTCAAATTTCTACACTTTCGGCATACACCATTGGGCCATTCGTGGCAGAAATCGCGGGGCGGTTGACGTTTGAATCGGGTTATGTTCTTGACATCTGGGAATTGCTCGATCTCGAAAGGCGACGGATACGAAGCTACAGTTACGAACTAGACCGCAACGAGGAGAGGATTTGGTGGTATGACCCGACGGAACATCCGAACGATCCAAGTCTGCGAAGCTCATCTCCTCATCACAAACACATCGCTCCTGACATCAAGCATCATCGCATCCCGGCCCCGGAGATATCATTCAGCCGCCCCAACCTCCCTAATTTGATCGAACAGGTCGAACACTTGCTGAGGCGATGACGGCTTCAACCGAAGCTTCGGGCATCTCCCGGATTTCACCACCACACATATACACACCAGAGGAGCACACCCATGTCCCTGCCCAAACAAGTCGAATACCTGATCATCGGCGCCGGCGTCCACGGCCTTTCCACGGCCTATCATCTGGCCAAATATCTCAAGGCCAAAGGCCAGGGCCGCGGCGAGGATGTGCTGGTGATCGAGAAAAGCAGCATCGCCGCCGGAGCCTCGGGCGTGGCCTGCGGCAATGTGCGCTGCAATTACTATCAAGAGCCGATGACCCGGCTGATGATGCACTGCATGGACATCTGGGAATCGGACCCGGACATCTTCGCCTATAACTCGGTCGGCTACCTGACCGCCTCGTTTGCGCCGATGGCTGAGGGGCTGGCCGCGGTGCACGAGCGCCACAAACGGCTCGGCTATCCTTCCACCTTCATCCAGGGCGAGAAGGAAGTCAGGCGTTATATGCAGGCGATCTTCCATGACTGGCAGGCCGAGAAACTGGAGGTGGTGCTGCACGAGCATCGCGGGGGCCATGCCTGGAGCAAGCAAGCCATCCACGGCCTGGCAATCAAGGCCGAACGCGAGGATGCCAGGCTGGTAACAGGAGTCGGCGTCACCGGCTTCCGCAGCAACACGGCCGGCGAGGTGACGGTGGTGGAGACGGACAGCAGCGAGATCGAGGTGGGGCATGTGATCGTGGCCGTGGGGCCGTGGATCAAACAGCTTTGGCGGATGCTCGACCTGCCCACCCAGGTCCCCGACCCGCGCAACCCCGGCCAGATGACCGAACTCTGGCGCTATCTGGCCCTGCAGGAAGGTGAGATCGATGTCAACCCCTACCTGCACATCACCAACGACGGCAGACGGCCGCCTTTGGTGCACGTCGATAGCGATGTGCCGCTCTATGGCGAGGATGGCCGTCTGGTCTGGGACAAACCCTGGGGCATCTACTTCAAGCGCGACAAGCACTCGGTGCAGGGCGGGGCCGTGCCTCTGGATGTCGTGGGCGAGGCGCAGATCGACCCTTATGGCACGCGCAGCCCGCTTTACTGCGTCACCGATTGGTTCTACGACCTTTGGGTGGCGTCGCTGGCGCACTGTATGAAGCGTTTCGAAGGCAAGCGCCAATTCGCCTCGACCCACCCTTCTGGCGGCGTTGGCGCTTTCTCGGCCGACAATTTCCCCGTGTTCGATTTCGTGCGCCCCAATGTCTATGCCATCGCCGACTCGAACCACGGCTTCAAGATGATCGGCGTCGGCGAGCAGGTGGCCCGCATCCTCACCGGCGACAGCAGCAACCTTTTGGCGCCCTTCGCCTTTGGTCGTTTCGAGCAGCAGAAGGCTTTGCCCAAGTCGAAAGCGCCCTTCCCCTGGATGTAGGGAGCGGCGACGTCAGGCCAAGACCTTCGGGTTCACCAGCCACAGCAGGCTCGCTGACCCCGGCTGGACAGTCGCCCACTGCTCGTCGGCCAACTCGATGCAGGCCAGAGCGGCGGTGGCCATGCGCACACTGCCCCCACACAACGCCGCCGCCAGGTCTTCGAAGCCGGGGTTGTGGCCGACCAGCATCACCCGGTTGGCCTCGTCGGGCAGCCCATGCACCACCCGCAGCAAGGAACCGGCGTCGGCCAGATAGATGCGTTCGTCGAAACGGAGGTCGCCGCTGTAGCCGGCGGCCTTGAGCACGCGTTTGGCTGTGGCCCTGGCCCGCTCGGCCGGTGAACTGACCACCAGATCGGGCAGGACGGCATTGGCGGCCAGGAAGGCGCCGAGGCGAGGGGCGTCCCGCTCGCCGCGAGCTGCCAGCGGCCGCTCGTGGTCGGCCAAGCCAGGGTCGCCCCAATCGGATTTGGCGTGGCGGAGGAGGAGGAGTTCTTTCATGGCGAGGGGGGAGGGAGAGAAGGGGAGACGGAGGGACGCAGAGACGCAGGGAGGCGGGGAGGATGCTATCAGGGTTCCATCGCTTTGGCAACAGCGGCGGCGCGGGTGCTGACGCCCAGCTTGACAAAGACAGCCTTCAGGTGCCGCTTGACCGTGTTGGGCGAAATGACCAGCCGCTCGGCGATTTCCTTGTTGGTCAGTCCCAATACCAGCAGGTTCAGCACCTCGCGCTCGCGCTCGGTCAGGAAAGCGAGGGCAGTGGTTTTGCCGGTGGCGGCAGCCAGAGCCTCGGACACGGCCTGGGCAAAGGCTCGGCGGTCGAAACCGCGCTTTTCCAGGAAGGCGAAGGCCCCGAACTCGTCCAGCGCCCGCTGCGCTTCGCTGGCGCCAGCGACGCCGCTGACGACAATGGCCGGCAGGCCGGCCTCGCGCCCGGCTGCCAGCAGGCGGAAGCCATCCACATTGCCTGTGGGCGTCAGCGAGCTGGCCAGCGATAAGTCCACCACCGCCAGATCGAAACGCCGCCGGCGCATCTGGCCCAGGGCCTCGCCATAGCTGCTGCAAAGCTGCACCTGGTGGCCGGCATCCAGCAGAAGTTCGTGCAACAGGCTGCGCCAACCGGCGTCGTCCTCCACCACCAACACCTGGGCCTCGCCGCCCGCAGCCTCGCTCGCTCCGTCGATGGCAGGCGAGATTGCCGCCGCTGGCAGAACAGCCGGGGGCGCCGTCGCCGGCGGGAGGGCCGTCGCCGACGGGAGGGCCAGGATTTCCTCCAGCACGCGTCGAAACTCGGCCCGTCGGAAACGCTCCTTGCGCAGGCAGGTGTGCGCCCCAAAATCACGCAATACGCTCACCGCCAATTCGACGGTGGCAAAACCAGAGAGAAGGACGGGCGTGCAGGTCGGGTCGCTGCGGCGCAGGGCATCCAGCACGCGCAGACCGTCTTCGTTGCGATGGTCGCTGCCCGAAAGCGAGAGGTCCACCACTGCCAGCCGATGCGGGGCCGCGCGCAAGAGCGCGACGGCGGCTTCGTAGCTGCCGGCCACATCCACGATCAGCTCGGCGTCGGTCAGCAATTCGGTCAGGATCTGCTGCCAACTGGGGTCATCTTCGACGACGAGGGCGCGGGAGGGGGTCATGGGTGGGGGGGGTGATCCGCGAAGGGCGCGAAGGAGGCGAAGGAAAAACGGTCGATCAGGCTTTGGGTGTGCTCGCCACGACAAAATCAGCTGAGCAAAGGAGGCGACTGGCAAACGAGAAGGTCAGGCGGGATCAGGGTGAGGGGGCTGGATGGGCAGGCGGAGGGTGAAGGTGGCGCCCCGGCGGCCGTCGCTTTCCACCATCACGCCGCCGCCAAAACGGGCCATCAACGTGCGCACCCACCAGAGGCCAAACCCAAACTGGCCGTTGGCGCGTTTGGCGCCCGAATAGTTGAACTCGAAGATCTTGTCGTGCAGCTCGGGCGGGATGCCCGGCCCCGTATCGCTGACCGTCACCTCTACCCATCCGCCCCGCACGCCGCCCTGGATGCGGACCTCGCCCGCTGTCGCGCCGGCGTTTTGCATGGCGGCGATGGCATTTTCGAGCAAGTTGACGAAAACGAGCGAGAGCCGCTGCTGGCCGGCAATGACGGTGGGCAGGGCGTCGAGATCGCGGACGTGAACGCCAAGCCAGCCGGGGATGGCGACGCTGCTGATCGCCTGGGCCACGGCCGCGCCGATATCGACCGGGGCCGGGCGGATGGGCCGCAGATAAAAAAGGCTGCTGCTCAGGGCCTCCATCGCCTCGGCGGCGCTGCGCTCGATCTCGGCCAGGTTGGCGGCCAGATAGGGGTCGGCGCTCAGGCTGGCCTGGCACTTATCCTGGATGCCCTCTACCCGCACCGGGATGACGCCGATCTTGTTGTTCAGACGGTGCAAGAGGTTGGCGGCGATGTCGCCCACGGCGGCAAAGGTCTCGGCGGCGGCCCGCTGCTCGCGCTCGCGGCGCAGCGCCTCTTGATGGGCGGCGTTGCGCACGGCCAGGGCGGCGTGATGAGCCAGAAAAGTGAGCACCTTCTTGTCCCAATCCGAGACAAGGAACTGACCGGGGTTGGCGGCAGTGTTGTAGACGCTCAGCGCCCCCACGGCCTCGTTGCCCGAACCGGCCAGCAGTGGAGCGACCAGCGCCTGAGTCCAGCCCTGCTGCCGGGCCAGATCATGCCACTGGAAACGGGGGTCATCGCGCACATCGTCGGCGACGACGATGCCACGCTGGAGCACAGCCTGCCCGGTCAGGCTTCCGTGCAGGGCCACCCGCTCGCCATGGACATGGCCGGCGTTGGCGCTTTGCAGAACCAGATGCTCCTCGTCCAGCGTCCACAGCGCGCCCACCGGCGCCCCTAACAACTGGCACGCCAATTCGACCAGGCGATCCAACACCTGCTGCAAGGGTTGAGTGAGTAATCGTTCGGCGATCTCCTGCAGGGCATCTAGCAGGCGAACCTCCTGGATGGCGATCACGGCCTGGGTGGCCAACGATTGCAGCAAAAGGCTGTCATCCTCGCTAAATGCGCCCACCAGCGGACTTTCCAGGTTGATCACCCCCTCCAGGCGGCCGCTGGCCCCGATCAACGGCACCGCCAGTTCCGAGCGCATCTCGCGCTCGTGGTCGAGCGGATAGTAGATGCGCGCCCAAGGTTCCGAGCGGACGTCGGTGATGCACAAGGGGGCGCGGGTCTTGGCCACCCAGCCGGTGATGCTGGTGGCGTTCAACGGCAGCGCCTCGATGGCCGGGCGGCCCAGGTCATCCCCGGCCAGCGCCCTCGTCAGCAATCGGCTCCCCGACTCGTCCACCAGCCGCAAGATGCCGTAACGGGCGTTGGTGACTTCCAGCGCCATCTGCAGGATCGATTCGAGCGTGTCCTGCAACTGCGAGCGCGACGAAATCAGCAAATCGGCGCGGCGCATTCGCGCCAGTTCATCTTCTTTGCGTTCCAGGTCGCGTTGGATGCGCTGTGCGTAGTCGGCCGTGCGCGCCAACTGCTGCTCACGATGGATGGCCAGAGCCGCCAGATTGACCAGGTTATCCAGCAGCAACAGTTCCCACTCGCTGAAACGATGGTCTTCGTGCCGATAGACGTACAGCGCGCCCACCGGCTGCCCGGCCACGATCAAGGGATAGCAGGCGCCCACCCTGGCCCCGGCTGCCGTCATGGCCTCGTGCATTCCCACTTCCGGCGCCTCATACGAGAGCACCCGCTGCTGCTGCCGCAAGGCCTGGGCGCCAAGCCCGCCCGGACGGGGGGCATCGTCTCCCTCCAGCCCTGTCGCCCGGCCGGCGGCCACGCGCGAGGCGGGGTCGAAGCCCGCACCATCGGCATCACAGGTGTAGATCACCGCCGTCACGGCGCCGGCGCCCTCCTCACCCCGCGCCATCACCGCCACCGCGCCTTCGGCGATCAGCCGCAGCGTCTCGGACAGACCGATGCTCTGGCCCGAAGGCACGCTGTTGATGCCAGCCGCGACCGCATTGAGCGTTGCCAACGCCACAAGCCATTGGCCCTCGCCGAGCGCGGCAGCAGCGACCGGCTGGCGACGGCTATCGGGACTTGCTGAAAGCAAAGAGTCTGGCATAGAGTTCGGGTCATGCGAGCGGCGCATCGGTGCGCATTATAGCGCCCGCCGCTGGCTTGCGCACCCCCTCAGACATGACCCATTTGGGTACTCTTTCGCCCCTCCGTAGCGCCTACACTATCGTTGTGACCCTCCACCCCCTTCTCCTCCCCGATCTGCTCGCTGACGAGGCCGAAGCGTTGTTGGCGCCGGTCGGATTCGGCGATGCCGGCGCCGCCTGGCAGCGATTGCGCCGGCTGGCGCCCGACGACGCCTCGCTCCCCCTGCTTTCGGCCTGCCTCCCCCACCTGCTGGCTGCGCTCGCCGAAGCCGCCCACCCCGACCAGGCCCTCGTCAACTTCGAGCGGCTGTTGCAAAGCGCGCCCCCAGCCGAGCGCGCCGGCCCGGACGAATCGCTCCTGGCGCATCTGGCCCTGAACCCGCGCGCCATCGAGATGCTGGCCACCCTGTTCGCCGGCAGCCAGTTCCTGACCGAGATCCTCCTGCGCCAACCCGATGCCGCCCTGCGCCTGTTCCACAGCCAGGGCGAGGGCGAGCTTGGCCGCCGCAAGACCATCGCCCAGTTTCGGGCCGAGGCCGCCAGCCTGCTGGCCGAGAGCGAGGATTGGCTGTCCCAACTCGACGCCCTGCGCCGCTACCAACGCTGGCAGTTGCTCCGCATCGGCGCCTGCGATTTCTTCGGGCTGATGGACCTCTCCGGCATCACCGCCCAACTCTCGCGGCTGGCCGATGCCCTGGTGCAGACCTGTCTCGACCTGGCCGCAGGGCAGACCGGGGGCGGGGCCGATGATTTCACCGTCCTGGCCATGGGCAAACTGGGCGGGGGCGAGGTGAACTACAGCTCGGACATCGACCTGCTCTTCCTGGCCAGCGCCAACGCCCTCGACCATGTGCGACTGGGCCAGCGGCTGATCGACGCCCTCACCCGCAACACCGGCGAAGGCTTCCTCTACCGGGTGGACATGAGGCTGCGCCCCTGGGGGCGGGATGGCGCCCTGGTGACGGCGGTGGACGGGCATCTGGACTATCTGCGCCGCCATGCCCGGCTGTGGGAAAAGCAGGCCCTGCTCAAGGCCCGCCCGATCGCCGGCGCCATCCAGGTCGGCCTCGATTTCCTGGAACAGGCGCAGCCGATCATCTTCGACCTGGAGCCGGAGCGGGTGCGCGAGGATGTGCGGGCGATGAAAGAGCGCACCGAATCCTATCTGCGCCAGCACGGCCGCAGCTGGGGCGAGGTGAAGCTGGGCGAGGGTTCGATCCGCGACGCCGAATTCGTGGTGCAGTATCTGCAACTCAGCCACGGCGGCCGCGACCCCTATGTGCGCAGCGGGCGCACGCTGGATGCCCTCTCGCGGCTGGTGGGGGCCGGTGTGATCAGGCCGGACGCTCACCGCACCCTGGGCGCGGGCTATGTCTTCTTGCGCACGGTCGAACACCACCTGCAATTGATGCACTACCGCCAGACCTCCACCCTGCCCGCCGACCCCGCCGAACTGGAGGCCCTGGCCCGTCGCCTGGGCTTCAGCGGCGCTGAGGCCGGAGAACGCTTTCTCGAACGCTACCAACAACACCGCGACGCCGTCCGCGCCGTCTATCTGCACTATCTCGGAGCCGACCCCATGGCCACGAACCCCACGCCCGCCGCCAATGGCCCCGCCCTGCCGCCCGCCGCCGGCGGCGGGGTCGCCCTCCGGCGCCATATCGAACGCATGGACGCCTCGTATGCCGCCGTCTTCAGCCCGGACGAAATCCACCAGCACGCCATCCTGGCCGGTCAGGTGGACGAGGCCAACCCCGTTCAGGTGGATGTCAGCCCGCTGGATGGCGCTCACTGGCGGGTGACGATCGTCGGCTACGACTACCTGGGCGAGCTGAGTCTGATCTGCGGCTTGTTGTTCGTGCATGGCCTGGACATCGCCAGCGGGCACATCTTCACCTACGAGCCGCTGCCCGCCGAGACGCCGGAGCCGGCCGGCCGCTCGGCGCTCCCCTCTCTGCGCCAGCGCCCGGCCGCCGATGCCCGCCAGAAGATCGTCGATGTCTTCACCGTCCGCCCGGTCGAAGGCGCCCTGGCGCCCGACCTGTGGCAACGCTACGCCGAGGAATTGACCGATCTGGTGCGCAAGTTGCACTTCCGGCGGCGCGATGAGGTGCAGGGGGCGCTGACGCACCGCGTGGCCGATGTGTTGCAACAGCGCGAGGGCGGCTCGCCCACGGTCTATCCGGTGGACATCACCATCGACAACGACAGCTCGCCCCGCTACACCCTGCTGGAGATCGCCGGCCCCGACACGCCCGGCTTTCTCTACGAACTGACCAATGCCCTGGCCCTCAACGGCGTCTACATCGCCCGCGTCGAGGTCAACTCGGTGGGCAGTCGGGTGCAGGACACCCTGTTCGTGGTCGATGCCAACGGCCAGAAGATGACATCCAGCATTCGCCAGCGCGAGTTGCGGGCCGCCATGGCCTTGGTCAAACACTTCACCCACCTGCTGCCGTTGTCGCCCAATCCCGAGCGAGCGCTTCTGCATTTCCGCAACTTCCTGTCCCAACTTTTCGAGCGACCCAACTGGCCGGATGAGCTGGTTTCGGTCGAACGACCGGAGGTGCTGAATGCCCTCGCCCGGCTGCTGGGGGTCAGCGATTTCCTCTGGAACGACTTCCTGCGCATGCAATACGCCAACCTGTTCCCGGTAGTCAGCAACGTGGGCGGGCTGGAGGAGCCGCACTCGCAAGAGCTACTGGCGGCGCGCCTGCGGGACGAAGTGGCCGCCGCACCCGACGCCGAGACGCGCTGGCAGGTGATCAACGCCTTCAAGGACCGCGAGATGTTTCGCATCGACATGCGCCACATCCTCGGCCACACGGTCAAGTTCGGCACCTTCGCCCGCGAGCTGACGGCGCTGGCCGAGGCAGTGGTGGGGGCAGCCTACACCCTGTGCGAGATCGGGCTGGTGGGGCAGTATGGTCTGCCCCGGCTGGAAGACGGCAGCCCTTGCCCGATCAGCGTCGTCGCCCTGGGCAAGGCGGGCGGCCATGAGCTCGGCTTTGCCTCCGACATCGAACTGATGTTCATCTACGCCGGGGCGGGGAGGACGGGCGGGGCCAACAGCATCACCACGTCTGAGTTCTACGAGAAGCTGGTGCAGGAGTTCGTGCGCGGCATCCGCGCCAAACACGAAGGCATCTTCGAGATCGACCTGCAATTGCGGCCCTATGGCAAGGCCGGCAGCATGGCCGTCTCGTTGGATGCCTTCCGGC
This sequence comes from Caldilineales bacterium, assembly GCA_019695115.1. Taxonomy (GTDB): domain Bacteria; phylum Chloroflexota; class Anaerolineae; order J102; family J102; genus SSF26. Next base: position 34,713 of record JAIBAP010000052.1, read on the forward strand.
GCTATTTCGGGCCGGGCGGCCCGGCCTGGGCCTACGAGCGCCAGGCCCTGGTCAAACTGCGGCCCATCGCCGGCGACGCCGACCTCGGCGGGCGGATCGTGGCCTTGCGCGATGAATTCGTCTACACTGGCGTGGGTTTCGACGTGGCGGCGATGCAGGCGATGCGCGAGCGGCAGTTGCGGCATCTGGTCACGGCCGGGGCCATCAACGCCAAGTTCAGCCCCGGCTGTCTGGTGGATATCGAGTATCTGGTGCAGGCCCTGCAGATCACACACGGCCGGCAGCATCCCGCTCTGCGGCTGCCCAACACGCGCGAGGCCATGACCGCCCTGCGCGACCTCGGCTTCCTCCCGCCCGATGATTTCAGTCGCTTGCGCGCGGCCCATCTCTTCTTCCGCAACCTGATCAACGCCCTGCGCATGGTGCGCGGCCACGCCAAAGACCTGACCGTACCGCCCGCCGGCAGCGACGAATTCGCTTTTCTGGCCCGTCGCCTGGGCGAGAGCGAGCAAAAACTCGGCGAGGACATCGGCCGCCATGCCGCCGCCGTCCAGCAGCTCAGCAACCGGCTGCTGGATGCGCTGGCGGGCGACGACGGCTGACGCGGCCCCCAAATATGACCCATTTGGGTAATGGCAGGCGCCTGGCCCGCCCGCCTATACTCGCCTGAGTAGCGTCAGGCAGGGCCAGCGCCGGCGCCCCGCCCTTCCCCTCCCGGCCCCCGCCTATCTACTTCTCCACTTGTTTCCCTGTCTACCTGTTTCCTTGTCTACTTATCTACCTGTTTCCTTGTCTACTTGTTTCCCTGTCTACTTCTCTACCTATCAAAAGGAGCATCCCACCCATGTCCAAATCACCTGCTGATGTCGTCAAAATGGCCAAAGACGTAAAAATGGTCGACTATCGCTTCGTCGATCTGCCCGGCACCTGGCAACACTTCACCGTACCGGCGCGCGAGCTGAGCGAAGAAACCTTCCAGGATGGCGTCGGCTTCGACGGCTCATCGATCCGCGGCTTCCAGGAGATCCACGAATCGGACATGCTCCTGATGCCCGACCCCAGCAGCGCCTTCATCGACCCCATCTTCGAGATCCCCACCCTGGTGCTGATCTGCGATGTCTACGACCCGGTCACACTCCAGCCCTACTCGCGCGACCCGCGCTATGTGGCCCGCAAAGCCGAAGCCTATCTGAAGCAGACCGGGCTGGCCGACACCAGCTATTGGGGGCCGGAAGCCGAATTCTTCATCTTCGACGATGTGCGCTATGGCTCTGACACCAATTCTGCCTTCTACCGCGTCGATAGCTCCGAGGCCTGGTGGAACAGCGGTAGGGACAGCGGCCGCAACCTGGGCGGACAGATCCCGGCCAAGCGCGGCTATTTCCCCGTCCCGCCCGCCGACCAGTTCCAGGACATCCGCAGCAAAATGGTGCTTTCACTCGAAGCATCGGGGGTCGAGATCGAAGTCCATCACCACGAAGTCGCCACCGCCGGCCAGGCTGAGATCGACATGCGCTTCGACAGCATGGTGAGCATGGCCGATAAGGTCATGAAATACAAATACGTGATCAAGAACGTGGCCCGACAGAACGGCCTCACCGTCACCTTCATGCCCAAGCCGCTCTTTGGCGACAACGGCAGCGGTATGCACGTGCATCAGAGCCTGTGGAAGGGCAGCTCCAACATCTTTTTCGATGCCTCTGGCTACGCCGGCCTCTCGGACACGGCCAAATACTACATCGGCGGTCTGCTGAAGCACGCCTCCGCCCTGCTGGCCCTGGCCGCCCCCACCACCAACTCCTACCGCCGTCTGGTGCCCGGCTACGAAGCCCCGGTCAACCTGGCCTACTCGCAGCGCAACCGCTCAGCCATCTGCCGCATCCCCATCTACTCGAAAAGCCCCAAGGCCAAGCGCATCGAGTTCCGTGCTCCCGACCCCTCCAGCAACCCCTACCTCTGCTTCCCGGCCCTGCTGATGGCTGGTCTCGATGGCATCCAGAACCGTATCGACCCCGGCGAACCGATGGACAAGGACCTGTACGAGTTGCCGCCGGACGAATTGAAGCTGATCAAGCAGGTGCCTGGCTCGCTGACCGATGTGTTGGATGCGCTGGAAGCCGACCACGACTTCCTCCTACGTGGCGATGTCTTCACCCCCGACCTGATCAAGGCCTACATCGCCTACAAGCGCCAGGTCGAGGTCGATCCCGTGCGTATGCGCCCGCATCCGTATGAGTTCATGCTGTATTACGATATCTGATCTCTAGCTTCTCCACACAGAAATGAGGCGTCTGCCCTGCGGCAGACGCCTTTTCTTTGTCTAATCAGATGTGTGAGGCAACTCGCGACACGGAAGGCGCCCGATCTACAAATCCGCGGGATTGAGCAGCCGTAGGGATTCGTTCACGTTCCATTGATTCATCCACTCCCTGACTTCGGCGAATCTCTGTAGATCATCCTCAGACAATGTGGGAGCTGCAAGAAGCAATTGGCGCAACCTGGCTGCCCCATTGCTCTCCTCAACAGGAAGCACAATCACTTCTACGCGTTTGCTGATGAAATGCGGCGGCAAGTCGACGGTGACTGTTCCCGCCACCACGTCTTGGATTGTTCTTACAGCTATCATAGAGACCTCCAAGGAATCCGTTTCGGCCAATACGGCACAGGGCATCATGGCATCACAAGACGACATGCACACAATGATACCATAACCCATACGGGGTGCAGCACGGACCTTGCCAATGCCAAAGCTCATTCATTTTCGTTACCAACCAGTAACCAACTTCTGCCCTGGAGATAGGTTCCTTTGTTAGGCGTGGCGTCGAACCCGGCTTGAGAAATTATTACATCCCCCAAACGGCAATCCTTCGGCCCTCGTGCTGCTCCTCTCGCACCCAGATTCGTTCCTCCCATGTCCGCCCCGGCCGGCGGTCGAAGATCAGCAGATGGGTGTCGTCCGCAGCGCAGCGGTCGGCATTGTCCCAGGTCTGGACCAGTCCCTCGGCCAGGGTCTCCGCCAATGACTTGCGCAGCACTTTCAACTCGATCACCGCGCGTTGGATGCCGCCGGAGTGGGGCCAGACGATCAGCAAGTCTGTCCGCCGGCGTCCCAAGCCATATTCGCGTTCCACCCGACCGCCGCCATTGATGATCCGCTGCAAGAAGGCCTGCATCAGCAGTTGCGGCCCGGCTTCCTTGTAGTCGAACCGCTCCAGCCAGATCTCGGAGTTCTCGCGAAAGAACTGCTGGAAAGCCGATAACAACTTGGGCAGATCGAGGCTGCCGTCTGAGCGGATGTACCAGGCCGGCTGTTGTTGCGCCTCCAGGTTCAGTTGGGCGATCAAAGTCAGTTCGCGCGGGATGACCTCGCGGTAGATGGGGTTGGCAATCTGCGGGCCGTGAGAGCCTCGGCGCACCAGCCCCAAATCGACGACATACTGGATGTCATCGCGGTCGGCATCCTCGTCCAGTTCTTCGCCGCGCAGGATCGGCCCCACCACGCGACGCACCCGGCTCTCCTTCAACTTATCCGCCAATTGGTCGATATGGGTGACGCGACGCTCGATCAGGCTCTCCTTGGCTTGTTGAATCTGAGCCGCATCCACCGGCTGTGTGCGGTCGCGACCTGCCGGCGTGCGAAAACAGGCGGTGTAGGCCAGGGCATTGACCAACCACGGTTGCCCCGCCGTCAGTTCCCAGACCAGCGCCGTCGCCTCCGGCGAAAAGACCTGACCTGTCTCGGCTGTATGCTCCAACAGCAGCGTCTCGGTCTCGCGGCGGTTGAAATCACCCAACCGCAACGACTCGGACTTGATATTGAAGGCGCTGCCGCCCGTGATTACGGTCTTCTCACTGCTCGAATGGATGCGGTAGTCCTGCAAATCGCGCACGCCGCACAGGATCACCGTTTGGGGAAAGAGGGCCGGGCGCTTGGGATAGCCGGCGCGCAATTGTCGCAGCAACGAGATGAGGGTGTCGCCAATCAGGGCGTCCACCTCATCCAGGAGCAAAACGATCGGCAAAGGCGAGGCTTCACACCAACGCGTAAGAAATTCCTCGACAACAGTGGCGCCGGAGGATCTGGCCAGGACTGCTTCTGCCAAATCGATCGCGTTTGGATCACGGACCTGGTCGCGGGCGCTGCGCGAAATCTGCTCGACCACCGCCGCCATCCCCTTATCCACATTCTCACGATAGGCTTGCGCCACTTCGATGTTGGCATACACCGCGCGCAACCGTCCGCCTCGGTTCAGATGGTCGGCCAGAGCCAGCAAACAGGTGGTCTTGCCTGTCTGCCGCGGGGCGTGGAGCAAGAAGTACTTCCACTGTTCGATCAGCAACAAGACTTCGTCCAAATCCAGTCGCTGCAACGGCGGCAGACAGTAGTGACGGGCGCAATCGACCGGGCCTTCGGTGTTGAAGAATCGCATGATTTGCTCCTGCGCTGAACGGCCGTTCGGCGCAGGCAGATTATAATGCAGATGCCCCGCCCGGTGGAATCCGGGTATCGATCATCGCCCTTCACCCACCTCTGCCAAGCCCTCCCATGATCCTCCTCGACCCCACCTCCTACGCCTGGCCCACCCTCGACCCTGCCTCGCGCCAGCTCATGCTCGACACCATCGCCTTCTTCGAGGCCAAAGGCAAGGCCCGGCTGAAGCATGACGACCGCGAGCGCGTCTGGTATGCCGATTTCCTGGACTTCGTCAGAGAGCGGCAGGCTTTCGCCCAACTCCTGACGCCAAAGGGCTATGGCGCCCCCGACAGCCGCTGGGACACCTGGCGCAACTGCGCCTTCAACGAAATCCTGGGCTTTTACGGCCTGCACTATTGGTACACCTGGCAGGTCTCGATGCTGGGGCTGGGGCCGATCTGGATGAGCGAGAACGAGGCCATCAAACAGCGCACGGCCGGGCTGTTGCAGCAGGGCGGCATCTTCGCCTTCGGCCTCTCCGAGAAAGAGCACGGGGCCGACATCTATGCCAGCGATATGACCCTGACCCCACAGCCGGGCGGCGGCTATGTGGCCAACGGCCGCAAGTACTACATCGGCAATGCCAACCAGGCCGCCATCGTCTCCACCTTTGGCAAGATCGCTGCCGCCGACGCCTCGGGGCCTGCACCCTATGTCTTCTTCGCCGTCGATTCGGGGCATCCCACCTTCGAGTTGATCCGGAATGTGATCAATGTGCAGTCGTATGTGGCCGAGTTCGCCCTTCACGACTACCCGCTGAGCGAGGCCGACCTCCTCTCCATCGGCCCCAAAGCCTGGGACGACGCCCTCAACACCGTCAACATCTGCAAATACAACCTGGGCTGGGCCTCGATCGGCATCTGCACCCACGCCTTCTACGAGGCCATCAACCATGCCGCCAACCGCCGGCTGTACGGCATGGCCGTCACCGACTTCGCTCACGTGCGGCAAATGTTCGTCGATGCCTACGCCCGGCTGACGGCGATGAAACTGTTCGCCATGCGCGCCTCTGATTACATGCGTTCGGCCGCGGACGACGACCGCCGCTATCTGCTCTATAACCCGATGGTGAAGATGAAGGTCACATCGCAGGGCGAACGTGTGATCGACCTGCTGTGGGATGTGATCGCCGCCAAAGGCTTCGAGAAGAGCACCTACTTCGAGATGGCGACGCGCGACATCCGCGCCCTGCCCAAGCTGGAAGGCACGGTGCATGTCAACATCGCCCTGATCGTCAAATTCATGGCCAACTACTTCTTCTTCCCCGCCGCTTACCCGCCCGTCCCGCCCCGCACCGAAGCTGCGGACGACGCCTATCTCTTCCACCAGGCCCCCGCCCGCGGCCTGGGCAAGATTCGCTTCCACGACTACAACCTGGCCTACGCCGCCGTCGATCTGCCCAATGTGGCCCTTTTCCGCCAGCAGATCGATACCTTCAAGCGCCTGCTGGCCACGGCCACGCCCACCGAGGCGCAGCAGAAGGACATCGACTTCCTGCTGGCGGTGGGCGAGTTATTTGCGCTGGTGGTCTACGGCCAATTGATCCTGGAGGCCGCCCCCATTCATGCCGTCGAGGATGACCTCATCGACCAGATTTTCGACTTCCTCGTGCGGGATTTCTCGGCCCACGCCCTCCAACTCTACTCCAAGCCCTCGGCCACGCCCGCCCAGATGGCCCTCTGCCTGGAGATGATCCGCCGCCCGGTCGTAGACGCCGCCCGCTATGGCCGCGTCTGGGAGGCTGTGCACGCCCTGAATGGGTTGTATGAGATGAAGCCGTGAGGATGGACGATGGACGATGGACGATGGACGATCCCCAATCCGAACCTGGATCGGCGGTAGATTCTTGCTCCCGGCGCCCGGCTCATATACCGGACGTTCCATCGGGCGAACCCGGAGTCGCCCTTCCTCAGCCAGACTCACTCGCTCCCTGGCGATCTCAACATATCTGGACAGTATTTCGGCGCCGATTGCCTTACGCTGGTGGATCAAAGCAGCTATGGCAGTGGTGCCCGTCCCCAGGAAAGGATCGAGCACCCAATCACCGGGATCGGTCATCGAAAGTACCAAACGTTCGACGAGTTCGACCGGAAATTGACAGGGGTGGTCGGTCTTCTCGACATGATTCGATTTCACATTGGGAATATCCCAAACATCGCCAGGGTTCTTACCCAACGGATTCCCCGACAATTCGCCCCGGCGAGGTCCTTTGAAATGCCTTTTCTGAGGGTATTCTTGCGGCACGCGCACGGCATCCAGGTTGAAAGTGTACTCACCTGCTTTGGTGAACCACATGATGACCTCGTAGCGGCCGGAAAAACGACGTGAGGCATGGAGTCCATGCCCATAGTGCCAGACCACTCGATTTCGCATGTGCATACTGAATTCTTCAAAGATAGAAAAGAGCTTGACATCAAGTGGAATGATCTCACCATTATCAACGTAATTTCCAACCTGCCAGCAGATACTGCCCTTTGGATGCAGAACACGAACACATTCGCCTATCACGCGTCTTTGCTGTTCCAGGTATGCATCAAGCTGCAATTTCCGTTCATACTCCTTGCCCAGGTTATACGGCGGCGAGGTCACGATCAGCTTGACAAGATGATCCGGAATCTGAGACAAGAGATCCAGGCAGTCGCCTTCATAGAGAACGAAGTCGGCGTCGCGGGTAAATTCAGAGGCGATCGTCACCGTGCTCATACCCCAATTGTGCACCAAAACAGCGATTCGCACAAACGGCAGCGAGCCTAAGGCCCACGCCCTGCCACCCTGTACCCAGTCCTCATCCACGCCAATCAGGGCACTGCCGGGTCTGGACAACACGGCTCGGCGCATCCCTGCCTTGTTGATTCAAGCGTGGGCGGCAAGCACCTTTTCCTGTAACCAGAGATTGGCCAGACGCTCCACGCCAATACCCCTCGCCTTCGCTTCCTCACGGAGCGGCGCCACGAGATCGGGGGCGATAGCGATATAGTGCCCCTGACCCTGCAGGTCGAATTCCATCACGACCTCAAAGGTGCGATCATCGTAGTCGGCGGCATCGTGGCTGTCCCAGAATTCAGCCATCTCAGCGATAGAAGTTGCCTGTGAGATACTAGTAGCGTTTACTGCTTTTTCCATAACTTTAGTTTCCGGTAACTCGGTGACGAGTTGAAGCGCCGCGATTTCGGTATTGCGGTTCTGAACCTTACAAAAGCGATAGAAAAGGATGAGGAATGAGGTCAGGGATGCCGTTTACGACGGCG
>JAIBAP010000053.1 GCA_019695115.1 Caldilineales bacterium
GTGGCAGGTGGCAGGTGGCGGGGCGGGTGGCGGGTGGCAGGTGGCGGGTGGCAGGGGCGGCGGGGCGGGTGGTGGGAGGCGGGGGCGGGGTGGCCGGGGGCAGGTTACTGCGCTGCGGCTGCGGCCAGGGCGATGGCCCCCAGGACGCCAGCGCGATGGCCCAGGGCCGGCGGGACGATGTAGCTCTCGATGTCGGACAGCAGGGCCGGGTGCTGGACATAGCCGTTGAGCAGCGCCTGCACTTTGGCGCGCACCAGGGGGAACATGACCGGCTGGCTCATCACACCGCCGCCGAGGATGATGCGTTGGGGTGAGAGGATGCAGATGAAGTTGTTCAGGGCCAGGGCCAGATAGTGCGCCTGCAACTCCCAGGCCGGGTGGTCGGCAGGGAGGGTCTCGGCCGGCTGGCCCCAGCGAGCGCGCAGGGCCGGGCCGCAGGCCAGCCCCTCCAGACAATCGCCGTGGTAGGGGCAGCTGCCAGGGAAGGGGTCGATGGCCGGGTCGCGGGGCAGCCGGATATGCCCCATCTCGGGGTGCACCAGCCCGCGCAGGAGCTGCCCGCGCGCCATGCCGCCGCCGCCGATGCCGGTGCCGATGGTGAGGTAGATGAAGGTGTCCAGCCCCTGGCCCGCGCCCCACCGATGCTCGCCCAGGGCGGCGCCGTTGACGTCGGTGTCGAAGCCGACCGGCAGGCCCAGGCCGCGCCCGATTTCCCCAGCCAGATCGGTGTTGGCCCAGCCGGGCTTGGGCGTGGTGGTGATGAAGCCAAAGGTCGGTGAATCGGGATGCGGATCGACCGGGCCGAAGGCAGCGACGCCGACTGCCGCCAGCGGCCAGCGTTCGGCCTGCTGGCGCAAGAAGGCAATGGCCCGGCCGATCGTCTCGGCGGGCGTGGTGGTAGGAAAGCGGCTCTCGGCCCGGATGTCATCGGGGCCGCTGCCGACCGCACATACGAACTTGGTGCCGCCGGCTTCGATGCCGCCAAACAAGCGAGTTTTCACAGCATGGCTCCTTTTTGGGTGTGATCCGCCAAGGGCGCGAAGGTGGCGAAGTCGATTTCTCTTCGCGTTCCTTCGCGTCCTTGCCGCCAAACAGGCGAGTTTTCACAGCATGGCTCCTTTTTGGGTGTGATCCGCCAAGGGCGCGAAGGTGGCGAAGTCGATTTCTCTTCGCGTTCCTTCGCGTCCTTCGCGGATCAAAGCACTTTGACCATTTCGAGGGGCAGGCCGCTGGCAGTCATGGCAGCTTCGGCGCCGAGGACGACGACGCCGGCAGCGGCGTCGAAGCGGCGGAGCACCTCGGCGAAGACGCGCAAGTCGGCGTTGGTGGCGCCCAGGATTTGTTGGCGCAGCTGCTGGCGGAGGGCGTCGGTCTCGCCCAACAGATGCCGCTGCATCGAAGCCCAGCCTTTGGCGTCGGGCAGCATGTGGGCGTCGATCTGGCCGATGACGCCGATGATGGCACGCGTCAGCTCGTCCTCGCCCAGCTCCAGCCCGGCCACGAACTCGGCCGAGCGGTCATAGGCATCGAGCGTGGCCTGCAGGTTGGGGTCGCGATAGGAGACGAAGCGGAAGGCGCCCGAACGCTGGTCGAAATTGGCGAAGACGCCATAAGCGCCGCCCTGCATCCGCACCCGCTCCCACAGCCAGCCGGTGTTGAGCAGGTTGAGCAGGACGAAGACCGAACCGTGCAGCTTGTAGCCCAAATCGTACAGATTGGCGCCTTTGCCCACGAAATTGACCGCCGCCGGGATGGTCAGCCCCTCGCCATGCGGGTTGGACCAGAAAGACCATTCGTTGCGGTTGGCGGGCGGGGCAGGCAGCCGCTCGATCAGGGCCTGCAGCCGGGGCTGCACCGTTGCCCAATTCTTGTCATCGACGGTGACGTTCCACAGCATGGTGTTGCGCCCGACCAGGAGCGAACGCATGGCTTGCAGCCGCTCGTACACGGCCGGCCAGTCGGAATCGATCTCAGCCGCCAACCGGCGCAGGAACAACAGATAACTGACCCCGCCCATCTGCTCGGCCACCCAATCGGCCAGCCCCAGCTGCGCCCCCATCCGGCTGAGGACGACGGCATGGCCCGCCGACAGCAGACCGCTCTCCTGTCCGGCCTTTTCTTCCAACACGATTTGGCGGATGCGCTCGCGGTTGTCCAGGCGGGCGCCGGCAAGCACGTCGCCAAAGATGTCGCACAAGGCCCCGGTTTGGGCGACGGTGGCCTTGCCGCGCAGGAACAGCCAGGCGACGGGGCGGCGGTCATGGCGGTGGGCGCCCACAAAGCGGGTGGGATAGATGCCGCCGGTCTGGCTGCCGATGCGCTGCGAGAGGCTGACGAAGTCCTCGGCGCCGGTCCCCGTCTCCAGCAGGATGCGACCGAAGACGGCCACATAGGGCAGATAGGCGGCGGGCAGGGTGCGCAGGTTGAGGCCCGCATCCACATAGACGACGCCATTGGTGAACAGATCGTGATAGAAGATGGGGCTGCCCAGGTGGTCGAGCTCGGCCAGGGGGATGAGCTTGTTCTGGCGGTCGAGGTCGGCCAACGAGAGGCGGGGGATGGTGGCCAGCGCCTGGGGCGGGTCGGGCGTCTCCTGGTGGCGGCGCAGTTCCTCGTTTTCGGCCCGGATGGCGGTCAGGGGGTCGGCCAGGGGGTCGGCAGTCAGTCGGGCGCGCTCGTTAGTCAGGCGTTCGGCTTCGGCGGCCAGTTGGCGGTCTTCCAGGTCGGGGTCAGGATAGAGGGCGAGCGTGAGGCGATGAGGGTTATCCAGCAGGTGAGTCTGGATCAGGCTCTCGAAAAAGCGGGGGTCGGCGGCGTAGGCGGCTTTCACCGTCTGCAAGGGCGTCTCGAAGGCGATGGGGGCCAGGGGGTCGCCGCCATAGAGCCAGGTGGTCAGGCCGCGCAACATCACGGCCAATCCGCGCGGGAAGCCGCCGGTGTTGTTCTCGCGCAGCCGGAACTCGACCGTGTTCAACGAGGCGGCGATGGTGCGCGGGTCGAGACCGTCTGTGACCAGGCTTTGCAGGGTGTCGAGGATGAGGCTCTCGACGGCGTCTTCATCCGCCCCGGCTGCCACGCCCTTCAAGCCGGTGGAGAAGACCGTCTGCCGCAGTTCGCTCATCAACCCCAGCCCGGTCAGGTCCTCGCCCAGGCCGGAATCGATCAGGGCTTTGTAGAGCGGCGAGGCGGGCGCGCCGATGAGGATGTGGCCGAGGATGCCGAGGGCCAGGTCGAGGGCGGGGTCCTGAACCTCGGTCAGCGCCCAGTTGACGGTGACAAAGGTCTTGGCATCATCGCCGGGGATGTAGGGCTGGCGCTGGCGGCGGGGCGCAGAAAAGCGCGGGTGGCCGCTGACGGCTGCGGAGGCGGGTTGGCGGTCGAAATCGGCCAGCCAGCGGTCGAGGAGCTGAAGGCGGGCCGGGGCGGGGTCGTCGCCGTGGAAGAAGAAGAGGGCGTTGGAGGGGTGGTAGTGGCGGCGATGAAAGGCCAGAAGCTGTTCGTGGGTCAGGTCGGGGATGTGGGCCGGGTCGCCGCCGCTATCGAGGCCATAGACATTGTCGGGGAAGAGGCGGCGGAGGATGGCGGTTTCGAGCAGGTCGTCGGGCGAGCTATAGACGCCCTTCATCTCGTTGAAGACGACGCCAGTGTAGCCAAGGCGGCCGGCGTCATCGACCTCGTGACGCCAGCCCTCCTGGATGAAACTGAAGCGGTTGAGCAAGGGGTAGAAGACGGCGTCGAGATAGACCTCGATCAGGTTGTAGAAATCTTGCCGGTTCTGGCTGGCGATGGGGTAGGTGGTGCGGTCGGGATAGGTGAGGGCGTTGAGAAAGGTCTTGAGCGAGCCTTGCAGCAGCTCTTTGAACGGTTCTTTGAGCGGATAGCGCCGCGAGCCGCAGAGGACGGCGTGTTCGAGGATGTGGGCGACGCCGGTGGAGTCGGGCGGCAGGGTGCGAAAGGTGACGCCGAAGGCTTTGTTTTCGTCGTCATTGACCAGCGATAGCACTTCGGCGCCGGTGCGGAGGTGGCGGAAGCGCCAGGCGGTGGTGTTGAGTTCGGGAAGGGCCCGCTCGGCCAGCAGTTCGAAGCCGTGTTGGGTGGTCATGGGGTCTCCGGTGGGATGATGTTTCGGCAATTGTGTTGGACATTATAGCATTTTTGGGCGGCGAGATCGGATGATAGCGATGTTGGTCGTAGTGCGACGCACGGCGCTTCATCGAAGCTGCATCGCTCTTATCCTGGCGCCGTGCGTCGCACTTACTTTTGTCTCGCTCTCTTGCCCCTGCCCATGCCCACCGCATCCTATTCACAAACGGCCTGGAGTCTGGCCGGCCTTTTTCCCTCAGCCGATGGCCCCGAGATCGAGGCCGCCTTCACGGATCTGAGCGCCAAAGTCGATGTCTTCGAGGCCGAGCGCCAGCACCTGACCCCCGCTATCGACCCCGCCGACTTTCGGGCAGTCGTTCGCCAACTCGAGGCCATCCATCAGATGGCCTACCGGCTTTCTTCTTATGCCGGTCTGTGGTTCGCCGCCGACACCCAAAATCAGGCGGCGCAGAGCCTGCGGGCGCGCGTCGATCAGTTCATGGCCGAGGTGCGCAACCGCACGCTGTTCTTCAGCCTGTGGTGGAAGGCGCTGACCGACGAGGCCGCCGAACGCTTGCTGGCGGGCGATGTCGGCGATTGGCGCTACTGGCTGGAGGAGATGCGGCATTTCAGGCCGCACACCCTGACCGAGCCGGAAGAGAAGATCATCAATATCAAGGATGTGACCGGCGTTTCGGCCTTGCAGGCCCTGTACGATTCCATCACCAACCGTTATGTCTTCAGGCTGGAGGTGGACGGGCAGGTGAAGGAGATGACGCGCGGGGAGCTGATGGTGAATGTGCGCAGCCCCAGGCCGGAGGTGCGGGAAGCCGCCTATCGCGAGCAGTTCCGGGTCTATGGCCAGGATGGGCCGATCTTGGGGCAGATGTATCAGACCCTGGTGCGCGACTGGCGCAACGAGAATGTGGATCTGCGCCGGTTCCGCAGCCCCATCGCCGTCCGCAACCTGAACAATGACATCCCCGACGATGTGGTGGACTCACTGCTGGATGTGGCGAAGGCCAACGCCTCGGTTTTCCAGCGTTTCTTTCGGCTCAAGGCCAAACTGCACGGGGTGGAACGGCTGCGTCGCTACGACATCTACGCGCCCTTCACCGCCGCCGAAAAGAGCTACAGCTACGAACAGGCGGTGGACATGGTGCTGGATTCTTTCGCGCGCTTCGAGCCGCGGATCGCCCAGCTGGCCGCACGCGTCTTCGACGAAGGCCGCATCGATTCTGAGGTGCGCAAGGGCAAGCGCTCGGGCGCTTTCTGCTGGTCGGTCACGCCGCAGCTGACGCCGTGGGTGCTGGCCAACTATCAGGGCCGGGCCAACGATGTCTCGACGCTGGCCCACGAGCTTGGCCATGCCATCCACACCATGCTGGCCAGCCATCACAGCGTCTTCACCTTCCATGCCTCGCTGCCTCTGGCCGAGACGGCCTCGACCTTTGGCGAGATGTTGCTGGTGGACCGGCTGCTGCACGATGAGCCCGACGAGGCCGTGCGCCGCGACCTGCTCTTTCAACAGATCGATGACGCCTATGCCACCATCCAGCGCCAGGCGTTTTTCGCCTTGTTCGAGCGCCAGGCCCACGAGATGGTGCAGGCCAACGCCGCGGTGGACGAGATCTCAGCCGCCTATCTGCAAACCTTGCGCGACCAGTTTGGCGACGCCGTAGAGGTGGCGGACGAGTTCAAATGGGAGTGGGTGGCTATCCCCCACATTTTCCATAGCCCGTTCTATGTCTATGCCTACGCCTTCGGCCAACTGCTGGTTCTGTCGCTCTATCGCCGCTATCAGAGCGAAGGCGACGCCTTCAAGCCGAAGTATCTGGACATCCTCGCCGCTGGCGGTTCGGACGCCCCCGCCCGCATCCTGGCCGCGGCCGGGATCGACATCCACAGCCGGGAGTTCTGGCAGGGCGGCTTCGACATCATCGCCGAGCGGGTCGGCCAACTCGAACAGGCGGCAATCGCAACCTCCGGCCACCACTGACCCATGGTCGATGTCATCGATCTCGGCTTCCAGGGCCAGGCGGAAGTCATCGCCAGCTATGTGGTGCGGGGGCCGGGCGGCGCCGCCCTGGTCGAGACTGGCCCCGGTTCGACCCTGCCGCAGCTCGAGGCCGGTCTGGCCCGGCTAGGGCTGGGATGGGAAGATATCGGCGATGTGCTGCTGACGCACATCCACCTGGATCACGCCGGCGCGGCCGGGTGGATCGCCCGCCGGTCGGGCGCACGGGTGCATGTCCACCACCTCGGCGCGCCGCATCTGGCCGACCCCTCCCGGCTGCTGGCCTCGGCCCAGCGCATCTACGGCGACCTGATGGCCCCGCTTTGGGGTGAATTCCTGGCCGTCCCCGCCGAACAACTGCACATCCTGCACGACAACGATGTGATCGAGGCCGCCGGCCGTCGCTTCATCGCCCTGGATACGCCCGGACACGCCTATCACCACATGGCCTACCTGAGCGAGGGCTTGTGTTTCACCGGCGATGTGGCGGGCGTGTGTTTGCCGGGGTTCCGACACATCCGCCTGCCCACGCCGCCGCCCGAATTCGACCTGCCGGCCTGGAAAGCCAGCCTGGCCCGGCTGAAGGCGCTGAAACCCGACCGGCTGCTGCTCACGCATTTCGGGCCAGTGGCGGCCGAGGTGCAGGCCCATCTGCAAGGTGTGGAGGCGCGGCTGGACGAGGTGACGGCTTTCATTGCCGGCCGCTGGCGGGTGGGCGCAACACAGGCAGAGATGGTGAGAGACTACGCCGACTGGGTGGCGCAGCAGGCCGCCGCCGAGGGCTGCGACCCGGCTACGGTGCATCGTTACGAGGTGGTGGTGCCGTCGTTCATGGAGATCACGGGGTTGGTGCGGTATTTGACGAAGGCGGCGGGGTAAAGAGCTAAGGCGCCACCCGTCAAAGTCATTTGACCGCATCATGAACGCACGGTCGCCGGGAGTGAACTACTCCAGCGCGCCGAGCAACGATCTGGGCCGACTACCGCGCGCACGGTGACGGAAGGTGAGCGTTCGTTGGAGAGGGCACGGCGGTTCGCAATTGCCAACGAACTGGCAATTGACGACGAACGCGAGGCCGCGCTTGGCGACTAACCGGGCGCCGCTCCGTGTGGTTTGGGCAGGCCCCCAGGCCGCCGCTCACCCGCCAGAAGCGCCCACCCTGATCGCGACCAACAGCCCATCCCTGATCGGCAGGAGGGTGCTGATCCAGCCGCCATCCTCGGTCAGCAGCCGCGTCAATTCCCGCACGCCCGCGGTGGCCGGGCTGTGGTCGCCGGCATCGAAGATGCGCCCGCTCCACAGCATGTTGTCCACGATCAGCAGGCCGCCGGGACGGAGTTTGGCGGCGATGACGGGCAGCGAGGCGGGGTAAGCCTGCTTGTCGATGTCGTTGAAGATCAGATCGAAAGGGCCGGGCGTGTGGCTGAGCGCCGCCACCGCCTCGCCCACGTGATAACGGACGATGTCGCTGTAACCGAGCGCGGCCAGATGCCCGCGCGCCTGCCTCGAAAGCGCCTCATCCCAGACCACATGGTGGACGACGCCTTCGTCCTGCGTCCCCGCCAAATTCTCTTGCACGGCGCGGGCGAACCAGGCGGTGGAGTAGCCAAAGCCGGAGCCAAGCTCGAACACCCGGCGGGCGCCGATCATCCGCGCCAGCTGGTAGCAGAGATAGCCGGCGGTGGGGCCGATGATGGGGAAGTTGATGGCGCCGGCGTGCGCTTCCATCGCCATCATCTCGGCCGGGCGCTGGGGGACCAGGCCCTCGAGATACGACTGAACCTGGGTGGATTGTTGTTCGAGGGGCATAGGGATTGCGAATTGCGAATTGCGGATTGCGAATTGCGAAGTGCGGATTGTGAATTGCGGATTGCGAAGTGCGAAGTGCGAAGTGCGGATTGCGGATTGCGAAGTGCGGATTGCTCCTCACTCATCACGCATCACGCCTCACTCCTCACTCCTCACTCATCCTGCTTGCGAAACTGCGTGTTGTACAGCCGGGCATAGAGGCCGTCGCGAGCCAGCAGTTCGGCGTGCGTGCCCTGCTCCACCAGCCGGCCGCCGTCGATGACCAGGATGACATCGGCGGCGAGGATGGTGGAGAGGCGATGGGCAATGACGATGCTCGTGCGTTGGTGCATCAATGGCTCCAACGCCTCCTGGATCAGCCGTTCGGACTCGGAATCGAGCGAGGAGGTGGCCTCGTCCAGCACCAGGATGCGCGGGTTCTTGAGGATGACGCGGGCGATGGCGATGCGCTGCTTCTCGCCGCCCGAAAAACGATAGCCGCGCTCACCGACGATAGTATCGTAACCATCGGGCAGCGAGGCGACAAGCTGGTGGATATTGGCTGCCCGGCAGGCAGCGGTCAGCTCATCGTCAGTGGCATCGGGTTTGGCGTAGCGCAGGTTGGCGCGCAAGGTGTCGTGGAAGAGGAAGGTCTCTTGCGTCACCATGCCGATGGCGTCCGTGATCGATGCGCTCGTCGTCTGGCGCAGATCCTGGCCGTCGATGCGGATGGCGCCCTGGGTGGGGTCGTAGAGGCGGGGGAGCAGATAGGTGATGGTTGTCTTGCCCGCGCCCGATGGCCCCACCAGCGCCGCCAGTTGGCCCGGCCGCACCGTGAAACTGAGGTCGTCCAGCGCCCACCGCCGGTCGGTGATCGGTCGCACCGCGCCGGCGCTCTCGCCATCCTTCGAGCTTAGCGTCACCGCCTCGCCTTCGCCGAGATAGGAGAACGAGACATGGTCGAACTCCACCTCGCCCCGCACCAACGGCAGCGGCCGGGCGCCGGGCGCGTCGCTCACCTCCAGCGGCAAGTCGAGGACCTCGAACACACGCTCGAACGAGACCAGCGAGGTCGCCAGATCAACGCGGGCGCTGGCCAGCGCGGCCAGGGGGCCATACAAGCGGGGCAAATAGAGGGCAAAGGCGACGATGTCGCCGATGAGAAAGCTGCCCTGAATGGCGAGATAGCCGCCCACCCAGTAGACGGCGGCTGTGCCGACGGCCGCCACCAGGCCGACGATGACGAAAAACACCCGCCCCACGCGCGCTTGCTGGATGCCGAGATCGCGCACCGTCTTCGCCCGCTCGGCGAACCTGCCGCCCTCATCGACACCTCGCCCGAACAGTTTGACCAACAAGGCCCCGCTCACATTCAGCGTCTCTTGCATCAACGAGGTCATCTCGGCATTCGCCTTCATCTGCTGGCGGCTGATGGTGCGCAGCCGGCGACCGATGCGTTGGGCAGGGAGGATGAACAGCGGCAAGACAAGCGAAGCCAACAGAGTCAGCCGCCAATCCAGCCGCAGCATGATCGACAGCGTGATCGTCAGGGTGATGACATTGGTGATCAGATCGATGAGCGTGCCTGTCACCGCCCGCTGCGCCCCCACCACGTCGTTGTTCAGCCGCGATATGAGCTCGCCCGACTTGGTGGTGGTGAAGAAACGCAGGCTCATGCGCTGCAGATGGCCGTAGAGGGCGCAGCGCAGATCGAAAATGATGCCCTCGCCCATCTTAGCCGAATACTGTCGCTGCCAGACGTTGATCAGCCCGCCCAGGAGCGGGAGGGCAATCAACATCAGGGCGAGCACATTCAGCCGCGACAGGTCCTTCTGGGGTACAGCCCGGTTGATCAGGTCGCGCACCAGCAACGGCAGGGCGGCGTCGAGCAGGCTGGTCAGAAAGATGGCAGCCAGGACATAGCCCACCCAGCGCCAATAGGGCCGGGCATAGCCCCAGACGCGCCGGAGCAAGGATGTGCTGATAGTTGGGCGGGCGTCTTCGTCACGGACGAAGCCCCACCAGCCGCCGCCGTGGAACATGGGTAGTGATAAGTGAGGAGTGAGATGCGGAGTTCGCACGCCTACGTGCGAATGGGTTCCGGGTTCCGGGTTCCGGGTGCCGGGGCTTGCGGAGTTCGCACGCCTACGTGCGAATGGGTTATCAGATCACACGACGGCTTCCTGGCCGAGGATGATCGCCCCCGCCTCGGCGCCATCCGCTTCGCCCGGACGGGCGGCGGCCGGCGCCTGGAAATGCTGGCGATGGCGCTGGAGCGAGACCACCTCATCGACCGAAAGGCCATAGCGATTGGCAAAGTGGAGGAGGGTGTCGATCAGGTCGAGGCCGACCAGCCGGGCCAGGTCGGCGTCGGAAGCGAACGAGCGCCAATCTTGGGCGGGAACGTGGAGGGCGGTCAGGCGCAGGAACTGGAGCGCGGCCGGGGTCAGACGCCGGGTCGTGCGCAACGCCACCACAGGGCGCTCCAGTTGCCAGGCCAGGTCCCACTCGCTGCCCGATGGCGCCGTGATGTCCTGGCCGAGCAGGAAATAGACCCGATCGACATGGCTGATCAGCTCGAACAGTGTCTCGTACGACACGCCTGTGGGTGGAAAACGGCGGATCTCGGCCCCAACCTTCACCGGCAGCCCGGCCAACGTGCGACCGATGACCCCGCGCTGGGCCTCCAGATCGGCGGTGGCGCTGACGAAAATGCGAAGAAGTTCGGCCATGTGAGAAGCTTCCGTCCAAATCCTCAAGATTTCAGAAACCTTGATGGCGCCGATTCTAGCACAACGTTGGTCGGTGCGCCCAGGCTGTGTATAATCCTGCATCGGCCACACTCATCATGCGAACCCACCTTTTCCGTCCCTCGCCGCCTCTGCTGGCGCTGATCCTGGCCTGGTTGGCCGTTTTCGGCGCCGGCTGCGGCCAGATCATCACCCGCCCCACGCCCGTCGCCAGCCTGCCGGCCTCGTCCACACCGCCGCCGACCGCCACCCCCGCCCCCCGGCCCACCGCCACCCCCGCCCCCTACACCCCCGAACCGACCGCCACCCCCACCCTCACCCCCACACCCATCATCCACACCATCGCCCGCGGCGAGACCCTGATCGCCATCGCCGGCCGCTACGGGGTCAGCCTGGCCGACATCCAGGATCTGAACGGCATCACCGACCCCCGCCGCCTGCAAGTCGGCCAGCAACTGTTCATCCCCGCGCCGGCGGCAGATGCCCCCACCGCCGCGACGCCGACTGTGGCCAGCACCCCCATGCCGGTCGAACTGAGCGCCATCCACTTCGGCAACAGCGGCACGGGCGGGTTGTGGGCGCTGGGCGAGGTCGCCAACCCCATCACCGTGCCCCTGGAGGGCGTGCGGGTGGGCCTCAGCCTGCTGGATGGCGAGGGAACGCCGGTGGCCGGCGGCGAGGCCCTGGCCCAGACCGAAGTGATCACACCCGGCGGCAGCAGCCCCTTCGGCATCTATCTCGACCACCCGCCGGCTGCGTTTACCTCCTACGTGCTCCAGGTCCTCAACGCTTTCCCCGCCCACGTCGGCGTCTACTATCTCGACCTGCAGACGGCGGATGTGGTGGGCGAGGGCGACCGCTTCCAGGCCTACCGGGTGCGCGGGCGGGTGATCAACACCGGCCCTGAAGACAGCGTCGAAGTCCGCCTCACCGTCACCCTCTTCGACGCCCTCGACCGCGTGATCGGCTTCGCCCGCGCCGAGCCGGAACACAACGTCATCCCGCGCGGCGGTGAAACCACCTTCGACGTGCAAGTCATCCCCCTCGGCGGGCCGGTCGCCCGTGTGAGCGTCAGCGCCCAGGGCCTGCGCATCCCCACCCCAGTGGCCGGCGGCATCCAGGCGTCGGCCACAGCCAGCCCCACCCCTCTGCCATGAAGCAACCGTCTCCCACCCCCTTCGCCTTCTACTTCGTCCAACGTTTGGTGCGTTTGCTCATGCGCCTCCTCACGCACGTGGAGGTGGGTGGGTTGGAACATCTGCCCGACCACGGCCCGGCCATCCTGGCCCCCAATCATGTGGTCTGGTTCGATGTCGTCCCCGTCTTTGCCTACACCAAGATACCCATCGTCACCCTGGCAGCCGAAAAATGGGAGCATCACTGGGCGTTGGGGCCGCTCTTCCGACATTTCGCCCGCGCCGTCTTCGTCCAGCGCGGTGAGGTCGATCGCAAGGCGCTGGAAGCGTGCATGACGGCGCTGCGCCGGGGCGAGGTCGTGGGCGTGGCGCCGGAGGGGACGCGCTCGTACACGGGCGTGCTTGGCCCCGGCCATGATGGCCTCGCCTGGCTGGCCGGCCGCACCAATGCCCGGATTGTGCCGATCGCGATCTGGGGGCACGAGGATGTCTTCGGGCACTGGAAACGGCTCCGCCGCCCGCGCGTCCATTTCCATGTCGGCGAGCCGTTCGTCTTGCCCGCCGAGGCCGCCAAGGCCCGCAGCCGCGACCTGTCGGCCTATACCGGGCAGATCATGCACCACCTGGCCGTCATGCTGCCGGAGGAGAGGCGAGGAGCCTATGGTGAGGAGCACGGTGGGGCCGACGGCTGAAGCGGGGGCTGCACTGGCCGAGACCAGAGTCTGCCCCTACCTGCGCGGGCGGCATCAGGCCGAACCGATCCTCGCGCCCAGCCCGAACAACCACTGCATCCTGGCCGCCTCGATCCACCTGCCCTCGGCCCAGCAGTCGCGCTATTGTCTCGGCGGCCAACATCCGGCCTGTTCTCGCTTCCAGCGCCAGCAGATGCGGCCCTTGCCGCGCTATGTCACCGGCATTCCCACGCCGCCGGCGCCCATCCTGCCCCCGCGCCCGGCCCTGCCCACCCTCTGGTGGCGGCGGCCCTGGGGACGGACCACCCTCCGGTTCTTCCTGGCCCTGGCTTTGGTGGCGATGATCGTGTTGGGTTGGCGATGGCGCAGCGCCTCGATCTCGACCCGTTTCGTCGAGCGTCCGCCGCTGCCCATCCCGGCGGCCATCATCACCCCCACGCCCGTCAACCCCTACCTGCCGCCCCGCTTCGGCCCGCCCGCACCCTGAACAGCCGCCAGCAAGCGCAGCCAATCGGCGATGGCAAGCTCCTGCGCCCGCTGCTGCGGCGAAAGCCCGGCAGCCAGCAGCGCTGCTTCGGCCTCGCCGGCCGGCAGGCCCAGGCCCGCGGCCAGGCTGTTGCGCAAGGTCTTGCGTTTCTGCCCGAAGCCGGCGCGCACCAGCTCGAAGAAAGCCTGCCGCTGCCCGGTCGAGACAAGAGGTTGGGGATGGGGGTCGAGCCGGAGCACGGCGGAGGTGACTTTGGGCGGGGGGACGAAGGCGCCCGGCGGCAGGCGACGGACGAGGGTCGGGCGAGTATAGACCTGTACGGCTACCGCCAGCACGCTCATCTCCGGCGGCTGGGCGATGATGCGCTGCGCCACATCCAGTTGCACCGTCACCACCGCGCGGGCGGGCGGCTGGTCGGCTTCCAGGAAATGCCGGAGCAGGGGCGAGGTGATGTAATAGGGCAGGTTGGCAACCAGGAAGTAGGGAGCCGGCCCGCCGGTGGCCTCTAGCGCCTGGCCGGGGCTGATGGCCAGGGCGTCGGCATGGAGCAAATGGAAGCCCGGCCAGTGGCGGAAGTGATCGGCCAGCATCGGCGCCAGGTGGTCGTCCAGTTCGATGGCGATCAACCGCCCCACCCGCGGCAGCAGCGCCGCCGTCAGCGTCCCCGGTCCCGGCCCCACCTCGATCACCACGGCCTCCGGCGGCAGTTCGGCGGCGGCGACGATGGCGGCGAGGATATTGGCGTCGGTCAGGTAGTGCTGGCCCAGGCCCTTGCGCGGGGCCAGGCCCTGGGAGCGTAGCTGCGGCAACAAGGTGTCCGGCATCATGGCGAGAAGATACTGTCGATGCGCGTCAGATGTCAAAAACAGGGGGGTGTGCGGGCATCATTTATTCCCGCATGTCGCTTGCGCTGGAACGGAGGGCGCACTAGAATTCTTGTGGCGCTGATCTGGGCGCAAGGTCATGCGTACTGACGCTATTCCTGTTGGAGGTCTGGCAATGAAAATTACATGGCATGGCGCTTTTCATGTTCAGAGGATCGTCATCCGGCTGGCCGCTTGCCTGTGCATGGCGATGCTGCTCTCGCCCTTCGCCGCGCCCTCGGCCCAGGCTGCCGGCGCCTCGCCCGAAGATGAAGGCGCGCCGGCAGCGGCTGCAACCCGACTGCCGGCGACCGAGCCGGCATCCTTCACCGTCTTTGCGCCGCTGGTGCAGATGCCAGCCACCAGCAGCTACCTGATCGCGGAGGCCGTGCAGCGGGGCGAGATCAGCGAGGAAACCGGCCTTGTCTATCAGGTGTTCGCGGCCTTTGGCGACGAGCGTCTCCCCGCCCGTTATCAGGGCGACGACAGCCAGGTGCTCGACAGCATGATCATGGCCGAGGTGGATCAGCGCTTCGAGGGCCTTTCGGTGGAAACGCAGGCCACGTTGGCGCCGTTCCGCTTATCGCCGGCCGAACCGGGTAGTTGGCTGGAACTGCGTGAAGGCGGCGCTCAAGCCGGCGCCCAAAGCAACGACGAGGGGGCCGAGCCGGCCGCGCTGACCTTTCGCCGCATTACGGCGGCCAACGACAGAGCCTGGGTCTGGTATCTGACGGCCCTTCCGGACGATGAGCCGAAGGCGCGGGCGATGGCCGCCGAACTCACCCACCGGATTTGGCCGGTACTGACCGCAAAGATGGGTCGCCGCGAACCGCTTCCCGACGCCGGCTTGCCAGATGGCGGCGTGGACGGGCGATTGGACATCTACCTGGTGCCACTGGGCGATGACGCGGGCCAGGCACCTGCGATTCCACCCGGCTGCAAGGGAACGCCCTCGTTTATCTACCTCAAAAGAAGCCTAGACACTACCCAGATGAAGGCTGCCCTGGCGCATGAGTTCATGCACGTCCTGACGTGGACCTACTGGCCTAATGCACACTGCGTTTTTCCCGGCGAGTATGCCTGGCTCACGGAGGCAACCGGGACGTGGGCAGAAGAGGTAGTCTATCACGACCTGAATATGGCCGCCGAGTGGCGCCGTGCACCATTCTTCCTGATGCTGCCCAGACTGCCACTGGAGAAGGATCCAGCCCCGCCGCGACGTTGGTACGGCGCCTATTTGTGGCTGTTCTATCTCGATAAAACCAACAACCCGGCGAGCAGAATCTGGACGGCCTCCGCGGGCGCCACCGACAGCCTGGACGCCGTCAATCGCAGTATCGAAGGGGGATTCGCTGAACAGTGGTCCAAGTTCACGCTGCGCAATTGGAACAAACCACCAGTGGACGACTACAACACGTGGGATCCAGGACTGACCTACACCGTCAGCCAATTCGCCAATGTGGTTGAGAAACGCGACATCACCCTGGCCGGCATGCCCGATTTTGCCTTCAACCTGGACCTGAACAATGGCGTCGAGCACCTGTCGGCGCACTACTTCCACCTCAAGTTCCCGGATGAAAACGTGCGCACGGCCGTCTTCTACAATGGCTTCTCGTACAAGTTGGGCATGAAGGACGTGACCACCAATGGCCTCCCCTATGGCGTCCAGCGGGTGGCCTCGACCCTGAGCGATGCCGATCGCAAGGGGCGCAACGTGCGGGCGTTGGTCAAGATCAGCGGCCAGCCCTGGAAAGAAGAAGACTGGACCAACAGGGCCTTTGTCAGCTATTGCCGCGACAAGACCGACGAGCGCGTCGAGGAGATCGTGCTCGTCTTCAGCAACAGCGACCATTCCGACCGCACGCGCAAGCTCCAGCCTCTCGACCTGCCCCCGACGTTGTGGGCCTCGAACATGGCTTGTTGGAAATGGACCGGGACGGCGAAGTACCGGGTTACGCACCCGAACGGGGTCATAGATACGGCCGATGCCACGATCACCTGGTCGCGCCCCGCCGCCGGCGAAGCAACGGCGGTCGACAACGACATCGCCCTGCGCGCGACGGGCTTCGAGGTGCAGGGGACGGTCGCTTGGACGGTGTCGGGCTACAACACCACCAACGGCTGCCAATACAGCGGCAGCGGAACCACGGGAATCAGAGGATCGCTCACGCTCTACAACTTCACGACGGAAGGCGAGCGGCATCGCGGCTATCATGGCGACGCCAAAATGGATGTGCACGAGGTTCAAGTCAACCGAACCTGCAGCGACGGTAGCGGCGGACCTTCCCCCTACCCTATCCTGGTTCCCGTGTTCACGACCTGGACTCCAATCGGCGACCATTGGGCGGTGAAGACGATCGATGCCGGCGGGGCCAAGATGAAGGATGAGTTTCGGAACTTTATGGGTATCAACGCCGTTATCGACTGGGATTTTCAGGCCCAACGCGAATGAGCACTAGCCCCAAAGATCGCCCACCGTAAAGCCATCGGGAAAGGGATCGGTCGCGTCCACCACGAATTGCGTGATGGCCGTGATCCAGGCCTGGCCGCTGAGGGTGGGGACGACGGCCCGGTAGGGGCCGACTTGCGTCTCTTCCACCAGCCGCCCGGTGAAGACCGTGCCCAGGATGCCCTCGTGCCGGAAGTCCTGGTTCAGGCCGAGCTGGCCTTTGGCATAGAGCGCCGCCATCTTGGCGCAGGTGCCGGTGCCGCAGGGCGAGCGGTCGAGCACGCCCGTCCAGGTGGCGGGCCGCTCCCAGTCGAAAGCGCCGGTCGAGAGGGTGACGGCGTTCTTGCGGTGGGCGCTGGGGTGAGTCGGCGGCGCGGAAAGCTGGGCGATGGTGGGGCCGATGATCTCAGGGTTGTCGGGGTGCACGACCGGGTACTGCTCGCGAGCGGCGGCCTTGATCATTTCACTCACGCGCACGATGTCCCGGCCTTCGTCGGGCGTCAGGCGCAGGCCCAACTGGGCGGCGTCGGCGATGACATAGAACATGCCGCCCCAGGCGATGTCGCAGACGACCGTGCCCAGGTGCGGCGTCTCGACCGGCACATCCAGGTGCACGGCAAAGGCGGGGACGTTCTTGAAGGTGACGGACGTGACCTTGCCGTCGCTGACTTCGGCGCGGACGCGGATCAGGCCGGCGGGCGCTTCCAGCGTCAGCTCGGTGACAGGCTCGACCGCGGGCAGCATCCCCGTCTCCAGTAGCACGGTGACGACGCAGATGGTGTTGGTGCCCGACATGGGCGGGTACTCCATCGGCTCCATGATCACGAAGCCGGCGCCGGCCTGGGGATCGGTGGGCGGCAGGATGAGGTTGCAGCACATGGCCGGGTAGCCGCGCGGCTCGTGCAGCATCCGCAGGCGCAGGTCGTCGCCGTGCTGTTCCAGATATTTCATCTTCTCGAACATCGTGCGGCCGGGCACATCCAGCACCCCACCGGTGATGACGCGCCCCGGCTCGCCGCAAGCGTGGGCGTCGATGGCGGTGATCAGTCTCGCTAGTTTCACGGCAAACTCGTCTCGCCCATCAGCCAGCGATCCACCTCGCGCGCCGCGCCCCGGCCTTCGTTGATCGCCCAGACCACCAGGCTCTGGCCGCGGCGCATGTCGCCGGCGGCGAAGATGCCCTCGATGCTGGTCTGGAATTTGCCGTGCTCGGCCTGCACATTGCTGCGGGCGTCGCGGGCCACGCCCAGCTGGTCGAGCAGCAGGTCTTCGGGGCCGCGGAAGCCCATCGCCAGCAGCACCATAGTGCCCGGCCACACCTGCTCGGTGCCGGGGATGTCGGTGAATTGCAGGCGGCCGTTCTCGACCGACATAGTCACCTTGACCGTGTGCAGTTCCTTCACCCAGCCGTTCTCGTCGCCGACGAAACGCTTGGTCGAGATTTGATAGATACGCGGGTCGGCGCCGTAGCGCGCTTGCGCTTCCACCTGGCCGTAGTCCTGCTTGAAGACGCGCGGCCACTGCGGCCAGGGGTTGTCGGCGGCGCGGGCGTCGGGCGGGCGGGGGACGATCTCGAACTGGGCCAGGCTGCGGCAGCCGTGGCGTAGCGAGGTGGCGACGCAGTCGGTGCCGGTGTCGCCGCCGCCCATGACGACAACATCCCGGCCCTCGGCGGAGATGAAATGGCCGTTGCTGGCCACGCCGGCGCGTTCATCGAGCAGATGCCGGGTGTTCCCGCGCAAGAAATCCAGGGCGAAGTAGATGCCTTTCAGCTCGCGGCCAGGGATGGGCAGGTCGTTGGGTTTGCCGGCGCCGCCGCAGAGGACGATGGCATCGAAACGGGCGCGCAGCCTATCGACGGGATAATCCTTGCCGATCTCGGTGTTGGTGATGAAGCGCACACCTTCGGCCGCCAGCAAATCCACCCGGCGCTGCACGACCTGCTCTTTGTCCAGCTTCATGTTGGGGATGCCGTACATCAGCAGGCCGCCGATGCGGTCGGCGCGCTCGAAAACCGTGACCCAATGCCCGGCTTTGTTGAGTTGGGCGGCGCAGGCCAGCCCGGCCGGGCCGGACCCCACCACCGCCACCTTTTTGCCCGTGCGCACCGGCGGCGACTGCGGCACGATCCAGCCTTGCTCGAAGCCGTGATCGACGATCGCACACTCGATGCTCTTGATCGTCACCGGCGGGTCGATGATGCCCAGGGTGCACGAGCCTTCGCACGGGGCCGGGCAGACGCGGCCGGTGAATTCGGGGAAGTTGTTGGTCTGATGCAGGCGGTGCAGGGCCTCGCGCCAGAGGCCGCGATAGATCAGGTCGTTCCATTCTGGGATCAGGTTGTTGATCGGGCAGCCGGCTGCCATGCCGTTGATCAGTTGGCCGGTGTGGCAAAAGGGGACGCCGCAATCCATGCAGCGCGCGCCCTGCGTCTGCAAGGCGGCGTCGTCCATGTGCAGATGAAATTCCTGCCAGTCGTGGACGCGTTCGAGCGGGTCGCGCTCAGCAGGCGTCTGGCGGGTGAATTCGAGGAATCCGGTCGGCTTAGCCATCAGTCATCTCCTACAGTCGTTTGTCGTTGCCGCATCAAATCGTCGAGAGCGACCAGGCGCACACCCTGCGCGCTCGCTCGATCGCGGAGGGCAGGGGTGAAACCTGCGCGGGCAAAGAGGGCATAGTGAACCCGTTTGGGATCGCCCGATGTCTTGAGCAATGTCGCTTTGCGCATGAGTTCGTCCAGGATGTTCTCCCCGACGGGCTTTGTCGACCACTTGCACTCGCCCACCAGCAGATCGTCCTCGCCCACCGCCATCACATCGATCTCTTCTTGCCGATTCCACCAGCGCCCTACCGCACGCGGCGTGAAACCAAGTTCACCAGCGCCGTGCAATCGCCAGACAACCTCGCGGCAGATGCTCTCGAAGGCCGGCCCGGTGAACTGGTCGATTTCCGCCATGATTTTGCGCAGGGTCAGGGTAGTCTCGCCGCGTTCCAGCAAGGAACGGTTGGGGTAGACGAAGCGGAACCAGAAACGGAAGTAAGGGTCGGCGACATGATACAGACCCAGCTTGCTCTTGTCGGGCAGCAGCTCGGTGGCCGGCACCGTGCGCTCGATCAAGCCCATCTCCTGCAGGGTGCGCAGATAAAACGCCAGCGAGGTGACGGCAACGCCGGAGGTTTGAGCGATCTCGTTGCTGCGCGTGCGGCCTCCGGCGATAGCCTCCAAGAGTGCAAAGTAGCGGCTGGGGTCGCGCAGTTCTTGCAGGAGGAGGAAGCGCGGCTCATCGTACAGATACGCGCCCGGCGTCAGGATTTTGCGTTGGATGTTCTCGGCCAGCGTCAGGTCGGGATCATACTGGCGTAGATAGGCCGGCACGCCGCCCAGGATGGCATAGATGGGAACGAGTGCTTCAGGGGCGATGCCGGGCAGCATCTGCGGCGCCTCCCAGAAGGTGAAAGGCTGCAACCGCCATTGGCCTGTGCGCCGCCCATAGAGCGGCGACCGGTAGGCCAGCACCGACTGCTCGATGACGCCCACGTAGGAGCCGCACAACACCAACATGATCCCCGTATCCTTCAAGTGCGTGTCCCAGAGCTTCTGCAGCGCCGAAGGGAAGGCGCGGTTGACCTCGATCAGATAGGTCAACTCGTCCAGCACCACCACCAGCCGTTCATGCGTCTGTGCAGCCAGGAAGTTGAATGCCGCCGCCCATGACCCGAACGGCGGCAGTAGGTCGGGATCGCCCGCCAGATACGCGCCCACCTGCCGGGTGAAATCGGCCAGTTGGCTTTCTTCGGTGCCCAAATCGGCCACGAAGAAGATGTGCTTCTTTCCCTGGCAGAAGGCGCGCAGCAACTCAGTCTTGCCCACCCGGCGGCGGCCATACAGCACGACCAACTCCGCTTGACCGGTGGCATAGCGCTGTTCCAGAAAACTGAGTTCGCGTTCGCGGTTGACAAACATGGGAATAGACAATTATTGGTCTGACAATTATAGTTCTAACTATAATTATCGAGCCAACTTTGGGCAAATCGAGCGGGGCAAACCGGCAGTTTCACCCTCAATTCCCGCCCACGCGGGCGGCGTCGCGCTTGTTGCGCTCGAAGGCGGCCATTACGGCCTCGTCGCCGCTCAAGCCTTGCGCCGTCACCTCGGCGTAGGCTTCGAGCACGCGCTTGTAGTCCTTCGGCAGGATCTTGACGACTTTGGGGAGCAGTTCATCCCAGCGGGCCAGCACACGCCCGGCCAGGTCGCTGTTGGTGTACTCGGCGTGCTTCTCGATCAGCGCCCGCACCGCGGCGATCTCGTCGGGGTCGCAGAGCGGCTCCAGCCCGACCATCTCGAAATTCACCCGCGTCTTGAAATCGCCCTCCCAGTCGATCACATAGGCCATGCCGCCCGACATGCCGGCGGCAAAATTGCGCCCGGTCTTGCCCAGCACCACCACCTGCCCACCGGTCATGTACTCGCAGCCGTGGTCGCCCACGCCTTCCACCACCGCCCGCGCGCCCGAATTCCGCACCGCGAAACGCTCGCCGGCCATGCCACGGATATAGGCATCGCCGTCCGTCGCCCCATACAGGGCCACATTGCCGACGATGATATTCTCCTCGGCCCGGAACGGGCTGCCAACCGGCGGATAGGCGATCAGCTTGCCGCCCGACAGCCCCTTGCCGTAGTAGTCATTGGCGTCGCCCTCCAGTTCCAGCGTCATCCCGCGCGGGATGAAGGCCCCGAAGCTCTGGCCGGCCGAACCCTGGAAGGTGAAGTGGATGGTGTCTTCGGGCAGGCCGCAAGCGCCATAACGCCGCGTCACTTCGCTGCCCACCATCGTTCCCACCACGCGATTGACATTGCTGATCGCCAGCGTCGCCTGCACCTTCTCGCCGCGGTCGAGCGCCGGTTGCGCCAGGGCCAGCAGGGTCGTGCGGTCGAGCGACTTGTCCAGGCCGTGATCTTGCCCGATCTGGCAATAACGACCGACATCCTCGCCCATGGGCGGCTCCCACAACAAGGGCGAGAGGTCGATCCCGCGCGCCTTCCAGTGCGCGACCGCCCGTTTTGGCTCCAGCCTGTCCACGCGGCCCACCATCTCGTTCACCGTGCGGAAACCGAGCCGGGCCATGATCTCGCGCAGTTCCGCGGCCACGAAATACATGAAGTTCTCCACATCCTCCGGCTGGCCGACGAACTTCTGGCGCAGCTCCGGGTTCTGCGTGGCCACGCCCGCCGGACAAGTGTCCAGGTGGCAGACGCGCATCATGATGCAACCCATGCTCACCAACGCCGTGGTGGCGAAGCCGAACTCCTCGGCCCCCAGCAGGGCGGCGATGGCCACATCGCGCCCGGTCTTGAGTTGGCCGTCTGTTTCCAGGGCCACGCGGCTGCGCAGCTTGTTCAGCACCAACGTCTGGTGCGTCTCGGCGATGCCCAGCTCCCACGGCAGCCCGGCGTGTTTGATGCTGGATTGCGGCGAGGCGCCGGTGCCGCCATCATGCCCGGAGATCAGGATCACATCGGCATGGCCTTTGGCCACACCGGCGGCAATCGTGCCCACCCCCACCTCCGACACCAGCTTGACGCTGATGCGGGCGTGATGGTTGGCATTCTTGAGGTCGTGGATCAATTCCCCCAGGTCTTCGATCGAGTAGATGTCGTGGTGCGGTGGGGGCGAGATCAGCCCGACGCCGGGCGTGGAGTGCCGGACTTTGGCGATCCACGGATAGACTTTGGCGCCGGGGAGCTGGCCGCCTTCGCCGGGCTTGGCCCCCTGCGCCATCTTGATCTGCAGCTCCCGGGCCTGCACAAGGTATTGGCTGGTGACGCCGAAGCGGCCCGACGCCACCTGTTTGATGGCGCTGTTCTTCGAGTCCCCGCGCTCGTTCGTCCAGCCATAACGAGCCGGGTCCTCGCCGCCTTCGCCCGTGTTGCTGCGCCCGCCCAGGCGGTTCATGGCAATGGCCAGCGTCTCGTGCGCCTCCTGGCTGATCGAACCATAGCTCATGGCGCCGGTCTTGAAGCGTTTGACGATCTTGCTGGCCGGCTCCACCTCGTCGAGCGGGATCGGCGTCTCGGCGAACTTGAAATCCAGCAGCCCGCGCAGGGTGCAGTACCCGCGCTCCTGCTCATCCACCAGCCGCGAGTATTCCTTGAAGGCTCGATAGCCCTGGCCCCACACCTGACCGTCGCGCGTCCGCACCGCCGCCTGCAACTTGTGGATCGTCAGCGGGTTGAAGAGATGGCGTTCGCCCTCGGCCCGCCACTGGTAATCGCCCCCGGCCACCAGCACGCCCGGCCTATCGGCGCGGTCGGGATAGGCGCGCAGGTGGCGCATCTTCACCTCTTCGTAGATTTGCTCCAGCCCGATGCCCTCGATGCGCGTCGGCGTCCAGGTGAAATACTTGTCCACCAGCTTTCGGCTCAGCCCCAGCGCCTCGAAAATCTGCGCCCCGCAATAGCTTTGCAGGGTGCTGATGCCCATCTTCGAGCAGACCTTGATCACGCCCTTCATCGCCGACTTGATGTAATGGGCGCGGGCCTTTTCGTAGGTGATGTCGGTGACGATGCCCTGGTCGATCAGGTCGTAGATCGTCTCGAAGGCCATGTACGGGTTGACGGCGGTGGCGCCATAGCCGATCAGCAAGGCGAAGTGATGCACCTCGCGCGGCTCGCCCGATTCGACCAAGATCGCGCATTGGGTGCGCGTCTCCTGGCGGATGAGATGGTGATGCAGCCCGGCCGTGGCCAAAAGGGCGGGGATAGGGGCCATCTCGCGGCTGACCCCGCGATCCGAGAGGATGAAGATGTTGACGCCCTGCTCGATAGCCTCGTCCGCCAGCATGAACAGATAGTCCAGCGCCCGCTCCAACCCCTGCCAGCCTTCCTTGATCGGGAAAATCATCGGCAGCTTCTGCGATTTGAAGCCCGGCTCTTTGATGTGGGCGAGCTTGGCGAGCTGCACATTGGTGAGAATGGGGTTCTTCAACCGGATCTGGCGGCAGTTTTCGGGCGCGGTCTCGAGGATGTTGCCTTCGGTGCCCATCATCACATCGGTCGCCGTCACCAGTTCCTCGCGGATGGCGTCGAGCGGCGGGTTCGTGACCTGGGCGAAAAGCTGGCGGAAATAGGTGTACAGCAGTTGCGGCCGGTCCGAGAGCACGGCGACGGGGGCGTCGTCGCCCATGCTGCCCAATGCCTCGACGCCGTTCCTGGCCATGGGCGCGATCAGGGTGCGCAGCGTCTCGAAGGTGTAGCCGAAGATATGCTGGCGATGGAGCACGCTGTCATGCAGGTCGGCCTGATACAGGTCGGGCGGCTCCGGCAGATTGTCCAACTCGACCAGGTTGGCGTCCAGCCATTCCTGGTAGGGGTGCGCCCACGCCATCGTCTCCTTGATTTCCTCGTCGGCGATGATGCGGCCCTGCGCGGTATCGACCAGGAACATGCGGCCCGGCTGCAAGCGCGCTTTGTAGGCCACGTTTTCGGGGGCGATCTCATCGCCCAACACGCCCACTTCCGAGGCCATGACGACGATGCCATCCTGGGTGACGTAATAGCGCGAGGGGCGCAGGCCGTTGCGGTCGAGCACCGCGCCCACCACCGTGCCATCGGTGAAGACGATCGAGGCCGGGCCATCCCACGGCTCCATCATCGTGGCGTGATATTCATAGAAGGCCTTCTTCGC
This sequence comes from Caldilineales bacterium, assembly GCA_019695115.1. Lineage (GTDB taxonomy): Bacteria > Chloroflexota > Anaerolineae > J102 > J102 > SSF26. The sequence goes on from JAIBAP010000053.1 coordinate 23,951, forward strand.
CGGCGACATGCTCTCGTGGTTGCTCCACGGCTCTGGGATCATCATCATGGCCACGTGGTGCAGCGGGCGCCCGGCCAGGTGCAGGAACTCCATGGCGTTGTCGAACTGGGCGCTGTCTGAGCCGTCGGGGTCGATGATCTGCTGTCTGACCTTGTCCAGGTCGGGGCCGAACAGGTCAGATTTGACCACGGATTGGCGGGCGTACATCCAGTTGACATTGCCGCGGATGGTGTTGATCTCGCCGTTGTGGATCAGATAGCGGTAGGGGTGGGCGCGCTCCCACGAGGGGAAGGTGTTGGTGCTGAAGCGCGAATGCACGACGGCGATGGCGGCCTCCATGTCGGGCGCCACCAGGTCGGGATAGTATTCCTCCACCTGTTCGGCCAGCAACATGCCTTTGTAGACCAGCGTGCGGCTGGACAGGCTGGCGATGTAGAAACGGTTGCCGTGTTCGTGGCCGTTGTAGCGGATGGCCCGCTCGGCCCGCTTGCGGATGACGTAGAGCTTGCGCTCGAAGGCCAGCGCATCTTGCCCGACCAATGCCTGCTCGTTCCGGCCGATGAAGACCTGGCGAATGAATGGCTCCCCGGCTTGGGCCGTCTCGCCCAGCGATTGGTTGTTCGTGGGCACGGTGCGCCAGCCCAACACCGTCTGCCCTTCCTCGGCCACGATCTGCTCGAATTCCTGCTCGAACGTCCGGCGCAGATCAGCGTCTTTGGGCAGAAAGACCATGCCTACGCCATACTGGCCCAATGGCGGCAACGCGCAGCCGCATTCCGCCGCCACCCGGCGCAGGAATTTGTCGGGCAATTGCAGATTGATGCCGGCGCCATCGCCGGTGTTGGCCTCGCAACCGCAGGCCCCGCGATGGTTCAGGTGCACCAGCACGGTCATGGCCTGGCGCACGATGTCATGCGACCTTTCGCCCTTGATGTTGACGACGAAACCCACGCCGCAGGCATCTTTCTCGAAGGCGGGGTCGTACAGGCCCTGTTTGGCCGGATAGCCGAAGGGGGCCGGGGTGGGCGGAAGGCTGGCGGTGGTGTGTGGGTGGTTCATGGTCGGTTCCTGGTCGTCGGGCAAGTTGCCAACTTGCCCGACAGAATAACGCGCTGAGGCCGGTGGAACATCGGTAGGATGCCGCCGGGAGGGTGCAAACGAGAGCAGAGCGCAGGGTCATTCACCCCAACCCGACAGACAAGACGCTGCGTTCACCGCTCGATGTGACGAAGAGGCCTGGATCGTGCGCGACAGTGCGCGGCCTCACGCATTATGAATTGGGCTGCACGCCGAAGCGTCCGCAGACTATACACGAGACGCGGCCATTTGATCAAACTGGCACAAGACCCCTACCCTGCGTACTCGGTGTCGAAAGCATACATGTGCCCACCACAGGCGAATGACACGCTGGCGGACCCTATCAGAATCGCAACCTGGGGGTTCGGTTGCTCAGGATAGGACTCCACTGCTCTGAGGCGTCACCAGCGGCTGACCGATCTTTCGCGCTTCGATGAGTTCTTCGAAGGCGTGACAAAGGCGCCGAAACGAGCGCGAACCTTGACCGGTTGCCACTATGTCGAGTGACTGTGTATAACTGGCCTGGTCCCGCACCTCTCGGTAGCCGAAACGCTGGCGCAGCCAACCCTTTGCATCCCGATGCGATTCAGGATTTCCTGGGTATCTCTCTCCGCGAATCGCATCAAGACCGACCAAGAACCATGTCTCGTATTCCCTGTAGGCACATACCACCATGACGGTGAAAGGCAGATCGTCGCCCATGTTTCTGATCCGTGCGGCCAGTTCGGGGCCACGCAGGGCTGGGCAATCGTCTTCCATGTCCATCAACACCAGTACGCCTGCGCAGTCAGCAAAGGCTTTGTGAGCGCGAACCGCGCGTTCGAGGGAATCGCCGTGGAAGAATTCACCTGTGGAACGAAGCCGCCATGGCCGATCGGCGGGGTAAAGGTCATAGCAGCCGAAGTGCTGCAGCAGTCGGATCGTTAGCATCGCCACGGCCGCCTGTGTGTTTGCTATCGGGCGGTCTGCTTCGCCATGTCCTTCGACGATGGCATACACTTTGTTGCGAAGCATAGCTCAAGCAGCGCCGGCTCGTCTCAGGCCCTGAGCCTGCAGCAACTGCCCAGGTGCGAATAGTTTCTGCTGAATGATCTGCTTTTGTTCTTCGGCGACCGGGCCGACATGGGTCATGCCGTTGATTTTTTCCACCACACGAATCTGATCGGCTTCGCACATGTCTAGGAGATCCGGACTGTGCGTTGTCAGAATAACCTGCGTCTGGCGTTGCCGCGTCGCGGTCACGATCTCCTCCCAAAGCAGTCCCATGGCGCCGGGATGGATGGTCAACTCCGGCTCTTCGAGAACGATCAACCCACGAGGGGGTGTTTGGTAGAGCGCAGACAAAATACCAAGCATCCGTAGCGTGCCATCTGATTCTTGAGATAACTCGAACAATGGCTGTTGGTCTTTGCCGGCGCCGGCATGACGCAACTTCGTCACCAAATAGCCCCCCACTTGCGCGACTTGATAGCCCAGGACATCGCCTGTCACACTGTTCAAGGCATCCTCCAATTCCTTTGAGACAGTGGCATGACTTCGTCGCAAATCTCTGAGCAGACTGGCAAGGTTATCGCCACGTTCCATCAGGGGATAGGCATTGACAGGTTTCTGTGGTTCCGCCAGGTCGTTCGGCACGATATTGTAGAAACTCGTGTTGGTGAGCAGGTCATACACTTGCCGAAACGGCTCAAGCCCTGTCAGCAGAGGCAGGCCCAGTGCGGTTGGCTGCAAGGCCGGCGCAACATCCATTGGTGGCATGAGCCAATTGCCATCGATGGTCAGGAATCGTGCAATCGGCTTCGGAAATGGCGATGACCGGTCATAGACCTCACAATGCTCAGATTTCACCCGGTAGCCGCCGCGCGATTCGCTGCCTAGTGACAGTTGGTAGCTGGCAACCAGATCGCCATTGCCACTCACCTTAAGCTCAATTTCCACGTCATAGGGCCGGCCTTTTCTTGACCAACGACGCAGCGCGCCCATGCCGTGGCGGTTGATGATGGCAGAGCCCAGCCCATGCATCAGGGCCTCGGAAACAAAACGCAGTACGTCCACCAAATTACTCTTGCCGGAACCATTCAATCCGACCAGAACGGTCAATGCCTCGAAATCGACGGCAATATCGGCCAGACTTCGATAGTTCTTGACCTTGAGATGGCTGATCATGTGTGAGTTTCCTCCCACAGATGAGTGTATCATGCGGTCGCCATCCGCACAAGTGATGTTGATGGCTCCAGGCTCCAGGTCAGTCTCTTGCGCCACCCTTCGACGGGTGCTACCATTACCAAATCCAAATGAACCAGGAACATCGACGATGCCATGAACAGACAGCCAACAGGTGAACGATGAAAACCGAACGCTTGCTCGATGACGCCCGCGACCGGGCGATGGACATCCTGCAAAGGTGCGTGACGCCGCACGGCTTCCGGGCCTCGGGTCTGGCCGCGGGCTACCCGCAAATCTGGGCGCGCGACAGTATGATCGTCTTTCTGGGTGCGGTCGCCAGCGGCGACCCCGGCCTGGTGGCCGCCGGCCGGGCGTCGCTGGCAACGATGGGGCAGAGCCAGTCGCCGCGGGGCCTGATCCAGCTCAACATCAATCCCGACACCGGCTATGTCAGCACCGAAAACGCCGGGGCGGTGGATGGCAACCTGTGGTATGTGTTGGGCCACTATCTGCACTTCAAGTTGACCGGCGATTGCGATTTTTTTGTGCAGCACTGGCCGACGATCGAGCGAGCGATGTATTGGCTGGAATACCAGGACATGAACGAGTGCGGGCTGGTGGAGGTACCGGAGGCGGGCGATTGGATGGATCTGCTGGCCGTCCGCTACAACGTGCTCTACGACAATGTGCTGTACTATGCCGCCACGCTGGCCTATGAGGAACTGGCGCAACAGCTGCCACCGGAGAAGACCTGCCACCATCCCGAAGTTGGGGCCGAGGGCATCCACGAGCGGCTCAACCTGCTGCTGTGGATCGACCGTTGTTGGGTGGCCGAGCACTTCGCCGAACACCTGGAGAAGCTCAAGAGCATCCGGCTGGAGTGGTTCATGCTCTATCACAACGTCGGCACCATCTCCAGCCGGCCGTTCTATCTGCCCTGGGTGGCGTTTCGCGAGTATGGGGATTGGTGCGACAGCCTGGGCAACTGCCTGGCCATCCTCGCCGGCGTCGCCGACCGGCATCGGGCCGAGCACATCCTGCGCTACATGCACCAGGTGGGGATGGCGGAGCCGTATCCCACCAAAGCCATCCACCCGCCCATCTACCCCGGCGAGCCGAACTGGCGCGAGTATTACCGCAGCCGCACGCTCAACCTGCCCCACCAATACCACAACGGCGGCATCTGGCCGATGATCGGCGGCTTCCATGTGGCGGCGCTGGTGCAGCACGGCTGGAAATCGGAGGCCGAGCGGCTGCTGGTCTCGCTGGCCAAAGCCAATCACCAGGGCGTCTACCAGCCGTGGGAGTTCACCGAATGGTTGCACGGCGAGAGCGGCCACCCCATGGGCTATGCACAGCAAGCATGGTCGGCGGCGATGTTCGTCTATGCCGAGCACGCCGTGCGTAGCGGCCGCCTGCCCCTGTTCGACGATCTGCTGGCAACCAAGCCTGCCTCGGCCCGCGCTGCCGAAGTGAACGAAGCCTACGACCATGCCGGCGGCGGGCCGGTGTAAGACCTGCGCGCCTTCGCCTTCGATTCGGTTGTGGTGGTGCGGCTGCGTGGTGCGAAGTGTGTATAATTCAATTCTACGCCAACATGCGCCCGCTGCGAGCGCATCAACCTTTCATCAAACTCACAAAGGAGCCAACATGAGAAGCAAGCATATCTTCCTGTTCATCGTTCTGGCGCTGTTTGCCGCGCTTGTTCTGTCGGCCTGCAATCCGCCGGCCGCGGCGCCGCAACCGGCCGCCACCCAGGCGCCCGCCGAGCAGCCCGCCGAACCCACCGCCGCCCCTGAACCGGTCACCATCACCTGGGCCTTCTGGGGCAGCCCCGAAGAAGCCGCCAGCCACAAAGTCGTCGCCGACGCCTTCATGGCCGCGCATCCCGAGATCAAGATCGAGCTTTGGAATCAGCCCTGGGATGATTACTTCACCAAGATCCAGGCGCTGTGGGCCAGCAACGACGCCAAAACGATCCCGGACATCGCCTTCCTGTGGCCGACGCCGCAGTACGCAGCCGAGGGTGTGCTGGAGAATCTGGATTCCTACATCAAGGCTTCGGGCTATGACCTGAACGACTACTGGCCCGGGCTGCTGGAATCGGCCAGTTACAACGGCAGCGTCTACGGTTTCCCGCGCGATATCGAGGTCAACGTCCTCTACTACAACAAGGATCTCTTCGATGCCGCTGGCGTCGAATACCCTGATGAAAATTGGACGTGGGACGACCTTTTGGCTGCCGCCGAAAAACTGACGGTGAAGGACGCCAGCGGCAATGTGACGCAGTATGCGCTGGCAGCCGAGGGCGGCAAGTTCTACAAGTGGCTGAATCAGAACAATGGCGCTGTGCTGGACGATTACCGCAACCCGAGCAAGTGCGCATTGGCCGAACCGGCCTCGGTGGCGGGCATCAAGTTCTTCTCTGACATGATGGACAAAGGCTATGCCATGCGCCCGGCCGACCTCAACCAGGCTGGCGGCGACGCCGGCGTGTTCCAGAGCGGACAGGCGGCCATGATCCTGCAGAACACCAGCCGCGTCTCGGCCTTCAACAAAGCCAGCATGAACTACGATGTGGCGGTCGTGCCCATCCCTGCGGGCGGCAAGCGCTGGAACGGCGCTGGCGGCGCCGCCTGGGTGATGAGCAGCGGCAGCGACAACAAAGATGCGGCCTGGACGTTCTTGCAGTGGCTGCAGAGCACCGACGGCGGCGAAAAGATCTATACCGAGCGCGGCGAGATCTTCCCCGCCCTGCAATCCACCGCCAATAGCCCGGTGTTCATGACCGATCAGCCCCCGGCCAACAAGAAAGGCATCATCACCGAAGCGGCGGCCTCGGGCGTGGGTGGTTTCGGCTACTTCCCCGAATGGGGTGAACTCGACGGCTCGGTGCTCGGCCCGACCATGGACACGATCTGGGCCGGCGAAGCCACGCCCGAAGAAGCCCTGCCCGCCCTGTGCGAGCAGGTGAATCAGTTCCTGAAGGACAAGGGTTATCCGAAGTAATTTGAGGAAGTAGACAAGGAAACAAGTAGACAAGGGGCCTATCCGGTCCCTTGTCTACTTGTTGGAGATGCCGACACAGGAAGCGCGTCCTTTGGACGTGACCTGACCCATGGTGTAGCATTCTCAAGCTCTTCGACCACGGTAGTCCTTCGCTGCCATCATCCACGACGACTTTATGGCCACTCAACAGTTAAGTCTTATCACCAACGAAGAGCGGCGCGTAGGTTGGTACCAAGATGTCCATCCTCCAACCCGGCCGGAGGAGGTCACACCCAGCACAAAACCAGAAGACCTGGACCTGAATTGGCGCGAAAGCGATTTGCCGGAACGAATACGGACCAAGCACGTTCATCGCTTGCATCCATATCTGGGAAAGTTTATTCCTCAACTGGTTGAGGTCTTTCTGCGCATGTATTTCAAGCCAGGCGAGACCGTATACGATCCATTTTGTGGCTCTGGCACGACGCTCGTCGAGGCCAACGTGTTGGGCGTTAATGCCATTGGCTGTGATATCTCTGGGTTCAACTGTTTGCTTTCAAAGGTGAAGACTCAGAAATATGATGTTTCGCGAGCGAAAAGGGAGATTATTGATATTTTGCAGGAAACTGAAACCCATTGTCGTCCTAATTTGTTTTCCTCGGCTGGCGATGAAGTGATCAAAGAAACCGGCAATAGTTATCTTTTGGAATGGTATGCACCGCAAGCAAGAAAAGAATTGTTGACTTACAATAGTTTGATTGGCAGTCATTCTTATCCTGATTTGCTCAAGATTATCCTATCTCGCTCTGCGCGTTCTGCTCGCTTGACAACTCATTTCGACCTTGATTTTCCTAAAAAACCGCAAACAGAATCTTACTACTGCTATAAGCACTCTCGATCTTGCAGCCCGACACAAGAGGCGCTAGGTTTTCTGCGCCGCTACAGTTTAGATACGATTGAGAGGATTGTGGAATTTGCAGCACTGCGCACAAACGCTCAAGTCACCGTTCTCAACGCAGATTCAAGATACGTCGAACTGCCCGACCAAATAGATGGAATCATTACTTCCCCACCTTATGTTGGCTTGATTGACTATCACGAACAGCATCGCTATGCCTACGAGCTTTTGGGCCTGACCGATAAGCGCGATCTCGAGATCGGCGCAGCCGCTCGCGGCTCATCGCAAGCGGCAAAGAAAGCTTATCGTGAAGACATCATGGCAGTGTTCACACACGCCGCACAGCATATGAGACCAGGATCACCGGCAGTTGTGGTTGTGCATGATAAACATGATCTGTATCCTGAAATTGCGAGCGCCTGTGGGTTCAAAGTGGAGTGTGTGATCGAGCGACATGTCAATCGCCGCACAGGTCGCCGCGCCGGGGAGTTCTTCGAGGAAATCTATGTTTGGAGGCGGCAGTGATCGAGAAGCAGACACGCGCAGAAATCAAGGGCTATCTGCAGGGCTTCGTTCATGCCCTGATCGAAGAACATCGCCCCGAGAAGCGCGCATCGCTCGTGGCAGAGAGGCGCGTCACCTATTCGTCAAAAGAGGGTGGTCTCAAACCGTTTCATGAAGCAATCATTCCGGCCGAGGTCATTCGCATCAGCGAGTTCGAACGCTCGTTCTCGACCAAACTTGGAACCACATTCGAAGAATGCGCCCGCCTGATAGCCAGACAGTCTTTCGAGGTCGCACAACGGGGCTACAAGGCGAGCGGGAGGTTGCCTCTCGCTGCTGCGGCGAAAATAGAAGAAATAGTCGCCCAACTCGGCCAAAAGGAGAAAAGGTTATCTTTTCTCGACATGATCGATCTTGTTTTGAGAATCCAGGATGACACCTGGGTTGAACGACCTGCCATTGCCGATCTCTATCTCAAAGAGTCAAATGGGCGCGAACATTTCTTCGAGATCAAATCGCCAAAGCCAAACAAGGGCCAGTGTCTTGAGATAACCGAGAGATTGCTCAGAATTCATGCCATAAAGCAGGCAAACCGCCCATCCGTCAATGCCTACTTTGCGATGGGTTATAATCCTTATGGACGGTTGAAGACATCTTATCAACATAGCTTTTCGCTGCAATACCTCGATATCGCGAATCAGTTGTTACTCGGCGAGGAGTTTTGGGCCTACATCGGCGGGGCTGACACTTTTGATCAGTTGCTGGAAATCTACCAGGAAGTGGGGTATGAGATGGGGAAAACAATCGTAGACGCGCTTGCCTTCGATTTCTGAACACCAGCACTCACGAGCCTTTGCCGTGGATTCGCAGCCAACAAGTCAGCAGCCACGTTCGATGACGGCATCCCGCTCCCCCTTCCGCTGGCGGCCTGACCAGCAGTGGGAGGCGTATGTCTTCATCCTGCCGGGGCTGCTGGGGTTCCTGGTCTTCGTCTTCGTGGCGCTGGCGGCGTCGCTGGGGATCAGCTTCCTGGATTGGGGGCTGAAAGGGGCGAAGGGCTTTGTGGGGCTGGGGAATTACCGGGAATTGCTGCGCGACCCGGTGTTCTGGCGGGCGTTCGGGAATACTGCCTTCTACATCGTCACCATCGTCCCGCTGCAACTGGCGCTGGGCCTGGCCATCGCTGTGGCCCTGAACCAGGCCATCCGGGCGCGAGCGGCTTTCCGGCTGATCTACTTCCTGCCGGTGGTCACCACCATCGTCGCCGGGGCCATCGTCTTCCGGCTGCTGCTGGCCAAGAACGGCCCCCTGGCCGACCTGGTCAATGGCTTTGGCCTGCTGACCGGGCTGCCCATACGCCTCCCCGACATGTTCGGCAGCTCGGCCTACTCCAAATGGTCGGTGGTGCTGCTGACGCTGTGGAAAAACGTCGGTTTCACCCTGGTCATCTATCTGGCGGCGCTGCAAGGCGTGCCCAAAGAGTTGCAGGATGCCGCCCATGTCGATGGGGCCAATGGCTGGCAGCGTTTTCGCAACGTCACCGTGCCGTTGATCAGCCCCACCACTTTCTTCCTGTTCGTGTTGCAGACCATCGGCGCCTTTCAGCTCTTCACCGAGCCGTTCGTGATGACCCGCGGCGGCCCCGCACAATCCTCGATGCCGGTGGTGCAGTACATCTACGACAACGCCTTCCGCTTCACGCGCATGGGCAAAGCCTCGGCCATCGCCTGGTTCCTGTTCATCTTCATCTTCGGCTTTACGCTGGTGCAGAACATCATGCAGCGGCGCTGGGTGCACTATGAGACAGAGTGAGGCGTGAGACGTGATGAGTGAATCGGCGGGGCCAACATTTGCACGAGCCGGTGACGGTCGCCTGGCCCGTTACGCTCTCTATGCGGCGTTGATCCTGGGCAGCCTGCTCATGCTGCTGCCGTTCTTGCTCATGCTGCTGGTGTCGCTGCTGCCGCTCGAAGCCTTCATGTCGCGGCAGTTCTCGCTCGGCCAGCTGACGTTGAGCAATTATGTCGAAACCTTTCGGGTGGCGCCCTTTGGCCGCTATATCTTCAACAGCGCCGTGGTGGCGGTCACGGCCACGGTGGGGCAGATGGTGATCTCGTCGCTGGCGGCCTTCGCCTTCGCCCGCATGCGTTTTTGGGGCCGCGAAGCGATCTTCCTCCTCTTCCTGGCCACGATGATGATCCCCGAACAGGTGACGCTGATCCCGCGCTTCCTCATCATCCGCGAGCTGCACTGGTACGACACCTTCTATGCGCTGATCGTCCCCAACCTCTTCACCGCCCTCAGCGTCTTCCTCCTCCGCCAATACTATCGCGGCATCCCGCTCGACCTGGACGAAGCCGCGCGCATGGATGGCGCCTCTAGCCTGCGCATCTGGTGGCAGGTGATCATGCCGCTAAGCTGGCCGGTGCTGGCGGCCCTGACCGTTTTCCGCTTCCAGGCCGTCTGGAACGACTTCCTCTGGCCGCTGGTCGTCACCGGCTCGGACGAGATGCGCACCATCCCCATCGGTCTATCGTATTTCGTCGGCCAGTACAGCACGGCCTGGAATCTGTTGATGGCCGGCTCGGTCGTCGCCCTGCTGCCCGTCCTGGTCATCTACCTGCTGGCGCAGAAAACCTTCATCGAGGGCATCACGCTGTCGGGGATGGGGGGGAGATAGGATCCGCGAAGGGCGCGAAGGGCCGCGAAGCGCCTGGCCGGCATCGGTCAGGCTGGTGTAGGAGAGAAGGGCGGGGCGCTGAACACGCGGACTTCCTGCTCCAGGCGGCCTTCCAGTCGATCTTTCTCCACCTCGAGATCGTAACACGTCTGGAGATTGAGCCAGTAGCGCTCCGATAGCCCGAAGTAGCGCGAGAGTCGAAGGGCCGTATCGGCGGTGATGGCGCGCTTGCCGTGCACGATCTCATTGATGCGCCGCGGGTGGACGCCGATGTCGTGCGCCAGCCGATATTGACTGATGCCAAACGGCTGCAAAAACTCTTCCAGCAAAATCTCGCCGGGATGGACAGGGGCAATTTTGGTGTTCATGTCAACTTCGCTCGTTTGGTGATAGCTTGTCACTTGGGTAACGCCTCGCGATACTCAATACGGAACACGGAACCCGGAACACCTACGGCTCGGGCGCTTCAATCGTCGCCCGCACCTGCAACCCATCCACATCCTCCCTCTCGCCCGGAATCCACGGCGCCAGGCAGGCGGGATCCTTCACGCAGGGGTCGGTCAGCGCCCGGAGGAACTCGACCAGGTCGGCAATCTGGCGGTCGGACAGGGCCAGGTCGCGCAGGGGCGTGCGTCCGGCGGCGCGGTCGGCGGCCAGCTTGGCCAGCGCCCGGCTTGTGTTCTCGGCCATGTGCTCGGTCTTGGCCTGGGGGTCGATCAGGGTCGGGTCGTAGGCGGCGACGGCGGCGGCCGGGTTCAGGTGGTGGCGGACAATGGCTTCGAGGGTGGGGTAAGCGCCATCGTGGCCATACGGCCCGGTGACCTCGACATTGAGCAGCGTGGGGGTGCGGAAGGCATAGAGGTCTTCGGGCCGGCCGCTCTCGCGAAAGCGCCCAAAATCGTCGTCGCCAAAGCGACCATCGCCCTTGCCCATGCCGATCTGTGGCACGGCCAGCGTGTAGAACTGCTCGTCGGTGAAGAAATCGCCGCTGTGGCAGGCGGCGCAACCGGCCCCGCCCTCTTCTGGTAGACGGAAGAAGAGCAGCGCCCCGCGCCTGGCGCCCTCAGCCAGCGCCGCCTCGTCACCCTGCACATACTGCTTCCACGGCGTGTTCACGAACACCTGCGAGCGTTCGTAAGCGGAGATGGCGGCGGCGATGCCCTCGTAGGCAACGAAGATATCGACCGCTGGGCTGGCGCCATAGGCATTCTGGAACTCGGCTGTCCAGCCGGGGTCAGCCAGCTCGCCTCGTCCCACCCCGAAATTGCCCAGCCGGGCGATGAGATGCGCCCGCACAAACTCGTTGGGTCGATGCCGCTCGAAGCTGTGACCGCGCATCTCCTCGACCGAAGTGACCGGAAAGCGCGCCTGGGCGGCGACCATGTCGGCGCCCGCCGCCGGGTCGGCCTGGCCGAACACCACATCGGGCGTGCGGATGCCGGCGTCGCCCAGCTTTTCGATGCGGCCATCATGGAAGAGCACCCGCTCCCACAGGCCGATGTTGAAGGTGGAGGGGGCATTGCGGGGCACGTTGAAGAGGCCGCTGGGGTGCGCTCGTCCGGGGCCGAGCAGGTCGGGGGCGGGGGCGCCGACGCCGATCGACAGCGGCAAACCATCGCCGCCACCCAACAGTGGGTGATGGCAACTGACGCAGGCCGAGTCGAAATCGCCGCCCAGGGCCTTGCTGAAGAACAGTTTCATCCCCAATTGCGCCAGCGGCGAGTCGATGCCGGGTAAATCTCGGCCGGTGCTGGGGTCGCCCGTCAGCCCGCGGGCGGCGATGATGGCCCGCAGATCGGCATCGAGCGAGCCGACCTCGGTGGGCAGAGGAACGGTCGTTTGCGGCTGCTGGCGGCTAACCCGCACGAGCGTGTTGGGCTGGAGATCGGTCACGGTCGAGACGGCGCCATCGGGCCAGTGGATTTCCAGCGCCTGTGGCCGGGCGATGGCGGGGAGACCAAAGTGCAGCCGGGGCGAATCGCCGGAGAGATAGCCGCTGCCCGACCGCACGTCGCGGGTGAAGTCGCCGGCGCTGGTTTTCAGGATGACGGTCGCGCCCAGGGCGTGGGTGTTGGCGCTTCCTGGCCAGGAGAGATCGACCAACAGGCTGGCCCCGCCGCACAGCCGGTTCTCGAACAGTTGCGCTGGCGAGCGCAGGTTGTTGACGACGATATCGAGGTCGCCATCGCCGTCGAGATCGGCCATGCTCATGCCCCGGCCGCCTGAGGTGGACCCCAGTTGCCAGCTGGGGGCCGGGCGGAAGTAGCCGTCGCCGATGTTGCGCAGGGCCTGGTTTTCCTCCACCAGTTCGTGGTTGGGCAGGTGCGCCATCATGGTCGATTCGGCCATGCCGTTGACGGCATAGAGGTCGAGCAGGCCATCCTGGTCGAGGTCGCCGAACTTGGCCGACCACGTCCAGCCGGTGGCAGCCAGCCCGCGCGGGCGGGCGGCATCCTGATAGCCTGCCACCCCCGACCAGGCTTGCAGCACGTTGGCCATGATTTGCGGGTCGCCGGGCAGGGGATCGACCATGTCGGCCATGATCGGCTCCCAGGCAGCCACGGCGGCGGGGTCTTCGGCCTGACCGATAGGCGGCATCATATCGGTCGAGAAAAGCTCGAAGCGACCGTCGTTGTCGATGTCGCCGGCGTCGAGGCTCATGGTGCTGTGGCTCATGGTCTCGAAGAACGTTTCCCGCCAGCCGGTCGGCGCCCACAGCCAGGCGTAATCGGGCACGAGGAAGTCGTTGCCGACGACGATGTCGCGCTGGCCGTCGCCGTCGATGTCGAAGAGGGCGATGGCCATGGCCTGCGCCGGCTTCTTCAGCAGTTGGCCGGCGAAGCGCCCGCCCTGGTTCTGGTAGGTGAATACGCCCGCCCCGCCGCCGGTGAGGAATTCGTTGCCCAGGTCGTCGAGCAGGCTGGCATCGTAGGAGCCGGTGACCAGGTCGAGGTCGCCGTCGCCATCGAGGTCGCCCCAGGCCAGGGCATAGGCGGGGCGGGCGATGCCGGGCAGGATTTGCGTCTGGAAATGCCCGCCGCCGGTGTTGCGCCAGAAGGTGATGCCGCCGGTGCGCCGGGTGAAGACGATGTCGAGCCATCCGTCGGCATCGACATCGACCAGGTTGACGCTGCGCGAGTCGCCGTGAGCCATGCGTTCGCTGCGGAAGCGAAGGTCGCCCTCGTTCCACAGGATGGTGTTTGGCCCGGCGTGATTGCCGAGGACGATGTCCTCATCGCCATCGTTGTCCAGATCCCCCACCGCCACACCGGCGCCGTTGGCCTCGAAGTGATCGACCGTGTCGCCGGGGACGGTGGTGGTGTGGTCGAGTTCATGGCTGACGAAGGCGCCGGTGCAGGCTTGGGCGGGCGGGCGCAGGGGGGTGCGTTGCACCGCGATGGGGGGCGGGCCGGCCTGGGCCTCTGATCGGGGCAGCCCTGGCCCCAGGCCCAGGCAGAAGAAGAGGAGAAGGAGCAAGGTTGCCAGGCGGCGAAAGGCGGTGTTCATGGCGCCATTCTAGCCGCCGGGGCGGAGGGGCGCAACCTGGCTCTGTTAAGCGCGCCGCCTACGGTTTGGCGACGCGCAGCGATATTTCGACCGCACTCAGGGTATTGATTGACAGGTCGAAACACGATCCTTACAATGCCGCCCACCACGCATCCAGGGAGGCGGCCCATCGCCTCCCTATCCATTTCATTCCCACAGGAGGGGATGCACCATGAATCGACGAGAGTTTTTGGGCTTTGCCGCGAAAGGCGCGCTGGGGGTGTCTGCTCTCAGCCTGGCCGGTTGTGACAGCAGCCAAATTGTGCCCCAAGCAGCGGCCGGACAGGTTGCGGCGGCGGTTGCCGATGCCTCGCTACCCAGCATTGATTGGCAGATGGCGACGAGTTGGCCCGCCAATCTGGATACGATTTTCGGCGGCGCCCAGATTTTTGCTGAGCGGGTGGCGGCCATGACCGGCGGCAAGTTCAAGATCACACCGCACCCGGCGGGTGAATTGGCGCCGGCCCTGAAGGTGCTGGATGTGGTCTCGCAAGGAGCCGTGCCCATCGGCCACACCTCCTCCTACTACTACATGGACAAGAGCCCGGCCACTGCCTTTGGCACATCCTTGCCGTTTGGCCTCACGGCGCAACAACAGAACTCCTGGCTCTACGAAGGCGGCGGCCTGGCGCTCATGCAGGACTTCTTCGCCCGTAAGTTCAATATCATCCAGTTCCCCGCTGGCAACACGGGCGCGCAGATGGGCGGCTGGTTCCGCAAGGAGATCAACACGGTGGCCGACCTGCAGGGCCTGAAGATGCGCATTGCCGGCCCGGGTGGGCAAGTGATGTTCAGGCTGGGCGTGACCGTTCAGACGCTCCCTGGCGGCGAAATCTATGCGGCGCTGGAAAGCGGCGCCATCGATTCCGCCGAATGGGTCGGACCGTATGATGACGAGAAGCTGGGCCTGAACAAGGCGACCACCTTCTACTACACGCCCGGTTGGTGGGAGCCAGGCCCAACCCTCGATGTGCAGATCAACCTGTCCGAGTGGAACAAATTGCCTGCTATCTACAAGGAAATCATCCAGACAGCCTCCTATCAAGCCAATATGCAGATGTTGGCCCGCTACGACGCCCGCAATACCGAGGCCCTGGAGCGTCTGCTGGCCCAGGGAGTGCAGCTCCGCACCTACAGCACCGAGATTCTGGATGCGGCGCAAACCATAGCCTTCGATCTGTTCGATGAATACGCAGCCAGCGACGCGGATTTCAAGGCTATCTTCGCCGAATGGAAGCCATTTCGAGATCGCGCCTATGCCTGGAGCAACCTGAACGAGGGCGTGTTCGAGCGCTTCGTCTACGCGGCCCTGTAGATCGAGGTCGAAAGTGGTGGGGGTGAGGGCGCTGCCGCCCTCACCTCCACCAGCCCTCACTGCAACATCAGCGGCAAATACACAGGCAGATTCCCGGCCAGAACGAGCAGGGGCGCTTCGTTGTCCTGGCGATGTGATTCCAGCGTGGTGGTGGTGATGATGAGGTCGCCGTGCAAACGGGCGCCGTGCTCGACCGTGACCGGGATGCGGGCCGAGATGGTCACTTCGCCCGCCTGGGCGCTCTGCAACCGGCCCAAGTCCCAGGTGAGCACCTGGCCATCTTCCTGGCGTTCCAGCGCCGCCCGCACCTGGCTCAGGCGCAGAGCAGCGCTGCTGGCGGCCGGTTGCGGCGCCGGGTCAGTGGCGATGACGCCGATCTCCGGCGCCAGGACGGCGATCAGTTCGGTGTCGGCGGCGCTGCCCTCGCCGCGGTTGCCATAGGGCAGGGTGAAGGTGAAGACCTCGCCCGGCGGCGGCATCAACACCGGCCCGCGCGTCCACACGTCCGGGACTGTGGCGGAGCCTAAGCTCACTTCGTCCAGCCCTACCCAGGGGAAAGTGGAACCGGCGGCTTTGTCCAGGCGGAACCGAACGGTGAGCGGCTGGCCGAGCCAGCGTGAAAGGTCGAATGAGCGATAGGCCCAGCCAGACGTGGGATCGCTGGTGCTGAAGACCGTGCGCCGGCCGGCGCTGTTCTCCACCTCCACCGTCAGTGTGTTGCCGCCGGGCGGGCCGCCGGGGTCGAAGCGGTAGGCGAAGGTGAGGGCAGGTGCAGACAGCGACGAGGGGAGGAACAGGCGTTGTTCGAGGGTGCTGGTTTTGGCAGGTTGGCCGTCGACCCGCGGCCAGGAAACGTTTATCTTGCTGGCTGATTCGTTCCACCAGTCTGCTGCCCATCCAAACGCAACCCCAGCCTGCTGTTCGCTTGTACTCGTGAGCATCCCAGCCGAGTCGCCGTCCGTTCCTATTGGCTGTGGGTGCGCCCAATTGCCATCTAGGGGCCGCCACGAATAAAAGACCCTGACATCATCCTCAAACAGCTGCGTCCACAGCAGATACTGGCCGTCACGGTCGTGAACTGTCAGCACCAAGTCGTTTTGAGGGGTTGAAACCGCTGCGGCCAATTCTGGGGGCGACCAGTCGCCAATGGGCAGCAAAGTGGCATAGTAGATACCCGGTTGCTTCAACCAGGCAGCGTGCAGGCGACCGCCCTCATCCATCTTGACCTGAAACGGCAACAGCGAAACTGACCTGTCGATCCGTTCGGGTGCAGACCAATTTCCATGCTCATCGAAGTAGCCATAGCAGAGACCGCACTGATCGCCGACCCATAGGAAGTGCAGGCGTGTGCTTTCAGCGGCCATCTGAAACTGTGCGGCGTCAGCGGTCATGTTTGGACGACCGACATCCGTCCAGACGCCGTCGAGCGAGCGTTCTCTTATGGCCACCCCATCCGTTGGGTGCAGCCAGGCCACGAAGATTTTGCCGGTGGGAGATAGCGCCATATCGAGCGGGAATGGGCTTGTATAGCGCATCGATGCCACTGTTTCGGCAGCGCCTCCCTGACCGACCTGCCGTCGCCACGTGTAACGAATGTTTATATTTTCATCCCTCACCTCCGACCAGAGAATATGGGCATTGCCGCTTGCATCCACCAGCACCTTACCAAGATGACTCGCATAGTACGTGGAAATGCTGGCGATGATTTCAGGTTGATCCCACGCGCCAGCCAGGTTGCGGCGCGTGTAGAACACGTAGTGAACTGGCGGATATACATTGGTGTCCTCGCCAATCCAAGCGGCATGGGCAACGCCTCCTGGCGTCACGGCCAGCATAGGCTCCCGAAAGTTGTTCAGGCCAAGAGGTTGGGTGAGATTGAGAACACCTGACCAAACCCCGTTGGCCGCACGGTTGCGGTAGAAGATATCCTGAATCTGAAAATCAGGGTTGACATGGTTTCGTACGCGTCGCCAAAGAACATGCAACAGACCGTTGCTATCCAGACCAATGCTCGGAGAGGAACCGGCGCTGACCAGAACAGGGCTGACAAGGCGACTGGGGTCGCCCAGGCGAAAACTGCCCGTTCCTGTATGAGCGGAGTCTATCTGCTGCATTCGAGAACCATCGCCGCTCTTGTTCCAGGCTGACGCCAGCGCAGCACCCTCGAAACCACCCTGAACGACTCTGTCATCTGCCGGTGGCACAACGATATCGAATCCGGCATCTGCATCGCTGGCAGGAAAGACATTGGTAATGGCGCCTTGATCGGGGCGAGACCAGGTGACTTCGTAAGAGGTTGCATAGTTAGCCACGTACTTATGATAACGGCCATTGTCATCGCTCCGTACCGGCATAAAGCTATCCGGATTGACGCTGACCATCACCCCCTGCATCGGTCGCAAGAGTGTATCGTACACCTTTCCGGCAATGGCCCATGAATACAGCGTTGTCCTCGCCTCGCCTGGCTCGGGCGGCCAGGCTTCCACATTTTGGGCGCGGTCGATGCCGCGCACACGCAAGTCGTAGGTAAAGCCTGGATTCCCCGTCAACTGAGTGACGGTGCCTTCGCCGTAATACGAAGAGAACCAGGTCGAGTCTGGCGGACCCACCTCGCGCATCTGCATCTCGTAGCGATCGATGCCAGAGCCGCCGGGATCGTTTCCTTGCCAGGAAACAAAACCGGTGTAGCGCATCATCGGCGGCACGGGCAACATCTGGCTCTGCGGCGGCAAAGCCTCCACCGTCGTGCCGGCGTCCCAGTCCGGCGGCCACGGCTCCTCGTTGCCGGCGTGGTCGCGCGCCCGCACCCGGAAGAAATAGGTGTGCCCGCCCACGCCCCGCCACTCGGCGCTGGTCCAGGTCGTGTCCATCAGCCACGGAACCCAGCCGGCATCGACGCCGTCGCGCACCTGCAGATCGAAATTGGCCAGACCGGATATGCCCGCATCCGCCCCGCTCCAGCGCACGGTGAAAGGCGATGGCGAGAGGCCAGGCAAGGCCTCCATCGACGACGTGGGCGCCAGACGGTCATTCCCCTGCCATGTCGGCACCATATCGATGCCGCTGCCGGGCAGGGCGCGCCGATCTTGAAGATAGTTGTATTCGTAATACCGCCCCTGCACCAGATACTCAATTTTTGCGCAAAATTTTGGGAGGAGCAAACGGTCGAGCGGAACGTTAACAATTGAGGTAGAATAGAAGTCACATCATTCGAAGGAGGTTTGCTATGTCAACTGTCATTCGCCTGGTGT
>JAIBAP010000054.1 GCA_019695115.1 Caldilineales bacterium
CCCCCACCCACCCCCCCTCCCCCTCCCCATCCGCCCATCCCCCCACCCCCCACCCCCCCCCTCCCTCCCCATCCGCCCATCCCACCACTCCCCCACCTCCCTGCGTCCCCACCTCCCTGCGTCCCTCCTTCTCCCCCTACCCCTCACTCACCTGCAACTTCAGCCAGGCATCGATAAACGCATCGATATCCCCATCCAGCACTGCCCCCGTATTCCCCGTCTCATACTCCGTCCGCTCATCCTTCACCATCTGATACGGCTGCAACACATAATTGCGGATGCGGCTGCCGAACCCCGCCTTCACATACGCCCCCCGCAGCGCCGCCTCCTGCGCCTCCCGCTTCTCCTGCTCGATCTCATACAACTTCGCCCGCAGCACCCGCATCGCACTCTCCCGATTCTGCAACTGACTGCGCTCATTCTGGCAACTCACCACAATCCCCGTCGGCAAATGCGTCAACCGCACCGCCGTCGAATTCTTCTGCACATTCTGCCCGCCCGCCCCGCCCGACAAAAACACATCCATCTTCACCTCCTCGGGCCGGATCTCGATCTCGATATCATCCTCCAGGATCGGCATCACCTCCACCTTCGTAAACGACGTATGCCGCCGGGCGCTGGCATCGAACGGACTGATCCGCACCAGCCGATGATTACCCTTCTCCCCCTTCAGATAACCATAAGCCCACGCCCCCTCGATCTCCACCGTCGCCGTCTTGATCCCAGCCTCATCCCCCGGCATCATATCCGTCACCGTCGACTTGAACCCCCGCCGCTCGGCCCAGCGCAAATACATCCGCAGCAGCATACTCGTCCAGTCCGCCGCCTCCGTCCCCCCCTCGCCGGCGTGCAAAGTCAGGATCGCCCCGGCGTCATCGTGCGGCCCCGAAAGCGCCAACTTCAGCTCGCGCTGATCGACCGCCGCCCCCAACCGCGCCGCCTCCTCGGCCAGGATCGCCTCGATCTCGGCGTCCTCCTCCATCTCCGCCAGCTCCAACAACTCCAGCGCCTCGTTCACGCCCCGATCCAGCTGCTCCCAGCCCTGCACCAACTCTTGCAGAGCCGCCAACTGCCGCATCGTCGCCTGCGCCGCCGCCGGGTCCGACCACAGATCAGGCGCCGCCGCCTGCTGCTCCAACTTCTCCAACTGTGCTAAACGGGCAGGCCAGTCAAAGACGCCCCCTGATTGTCTGAAGGCGCTCCTTCAGAGATTCGAGTTGCACTCGTACTTCACTCATCTTACATACTCCATGAAAGTAGAGGAGCGGTCGGATCGCTGCGAACGCTCCGACAGCTTCGTTCCCGATCAAGCCATCATCACCCGGCCCTCTGCTGCTTGCGCGCCTGGCCGAGAAGAAAATACAAATTTGCCTTGTGCATCTGCTGCACGAACCCATTCAGGGCGATGCGGGACAGCCCGCACTCATCCAGAGTCAACGTCTCCAGCTCCTCCTTGCCCCCGCCCCGCGCCGCCACCGCCCGCGCGTGCGCCTCCACCTTGTCCAGATAATCGAGATGCGTCTGCAAGACGGTATTCACCTCCCCGCGCAGCAACACATCACCGTGCCCCTGCACCACATCCTCCACCGGCGACAACTCCATGATCTCGCGCAGCGAGCGGCGGAAATCGTTGATATTGCCATTGATGAAATAGGGCGCCGGCATCACCGTATCGCTGGCGAACAGCACCTTCTCCTCCTTCACATAGACCGTGATCACATCCGGCGAATGCCCTGGCGAATGCCGCAGCGTCACCGTAAAATCCCCCAGCCGCAGCGTCGCCTCCTTCTCCACCAACATACTCGGCAGATGCAGCGACACCTCGGCCAGGGCCGCGTGCCGTTGCCTGGCCTCGATCAACGCCGGCCGCGTCTGCTTGATCATCAGGTCGCGACACAGCAAATGCCCCACCACCTCAGCCTCGGGGAAAAGATAGGCCCCATAGACATGGTCGGCGTGCGAATGCGTCAGCACCAGAAAACGCACCCGCGAACGCAGCCGGCGATGCACGAAATCGATGATCTCCTGCGTCTCCTGCGGAAAGGGCAGCGTATCGATCACGATACAGCCCTCGTTCGTCGTCACCAGCCCGGCGTTCACCTGGGCATACAGGCCGCTTCGAAACACAAAAACGTGGTCGGCGATGCGCTCACGCAAAACCATGACAGATCAAAACCTCGCAAACAGTCAGAAAAAGTGCAGCGCCCAGGAACAGGCGCTGTCAAAAGGGATCGTAGCACAGCCTGGCCGTGCGATCAAGGCTTCGTGTCTAATTCACACGAACTAAGCTAAGTCGAAGAAACCCTACAGGTCTTGAAACCTTTAGGGTTTTGGTCGGTGGGGGTTTGGGTGGCCGGACGACAAAAAAAGACCGGCCTCTCAACGAGGCCCGGCCTGAATAAACTGGCCCGCCCGGCGTTCTGGCGCCGGCGTGGCCGCATAATGCCACGTAGCCTCTTCCATACCGTGTGCTCAGATTGGTTTGAACCTGCTTGCGCAGGTGGGGGCCTTGGCCCGGTTTCCGCCTTGCCCGCCATGGGCTGTCGCGTCCGTCCGGGACATCTCCGGCCCCCGAGAGGTAGGTGTTGGCTCAGAACGTCTCAGGAGCATCACGCGTATGAAAGTAAAGCTACAACCAGAGCATAGCACAACCCACCCCGCCGCGCAAATGCCACCCGGATCGGGGGATGAAGGTGCAGCAGTGGTCAGTCGTCAGTGGTCAGTCGTCAGTCGGCAGTGGTCAGTCGGCAGTAGTCAGTCGGCAGTCAACGCCAAACGCCACCCACCGCCTTGTCACCTTACCCCTTGTCTACCTCCCCCTTGTCTACTTGTCTACCTATCTACTTGTCTACCTGTCTACCTGTCTACCTCCCCCTTGTCTACTTGTCTACCTGTCTACCCTCCCCCCCAAAACAATTGTGCCAGAAATTACAAAGAAATTGCACCATCCCGTCCCCCTGTGCTATAGTTGATCCGGTTGCCCCACCCCCCATCCCCCATCCGCCCATCCCAGCAATCCGCCCCCACCCCCATCCGCCCATCCCAGCAATCCGCCCACCCTCATCCGCCCATCCCAGCAATCCGCCCACCCCAACAATCCGCCCACCCCAACAATCCGCCCATCCCCCATCCGCCCATCCCCCCATCCGCCCATCCCCCCATCCGCCCATCCCAGCAATCCGCCCATCCCAGTAATCCGCCCGCCCCAACAATCCGCCCATCCGCATCCACCCACCCAACCTCATCCCACGGAGGACCATGTGACAGCCCAAATCATCGATGGCCAGGCCATCGCCGCCCAGATTCGGGGCGAAATCAAAGCCGAAGTCGAACAAATGAAGGCCGCCATCGGCAAAGTCCCCGGCCTCGCCGCCGTCTTGGTCGGCGAGCGCAAAGACTCACAAACCTATGTCCGCATGAAGAAAAAGGCCTGCGCCGAGGTCGGCATCGCCTCCTTCGGCTATGACCTGCCCGCCGACATCAGCCAGGCCGACCTGAAACAGGTCGTCGCCGAACTAAACGCCAACCCCGACGTCCACGGCATCCTCGTCCAACTGCCCCTCCCCGGCCACCTGGACGAAGAAGACATCCTCGGCGCCGTCAGCATCGAAAAAGACGTCGACGGCTTCCACCCTCTCAACATCGGCCGCCTGTCGATGAAGCGCCGCGAGCCACTGTTCACCCCCTGCACCCCGCGCGGCTGCATCGAACTGATCACCCGCAGCGGCTTTGCCATCGAGGGCAAGCGCGCCGTCGTCCTCGGCCGCAGCAACATCGTCGGCCTGCCGGCGGCCATGCTCCTCCTCCACCGCAACGCCACCGTCACCATCTGCCACTCGCGCACGGCCGACCTGCCCGCCGTCGTCCGTGAGGCCGAGATCCTGATTGCCGCCGTGGGCCGGGCGCAGATGGTGCGCGGGGACTGGATCAAGCCCGGCGCCGTAATCATCGATGTTGGCGTCAACGCCGTCGATGACCCCAGCGACCCCCGCGGCTACAAACTGGTGGGCGATGTCAACTTCGCGGAAGCCAAAGAAGTGGCCGGGGCCATCACCCCGGTGCCGGGCGGCGTCGGCCCCATGACCATTGCCATGCTCCTGCGCAACACCACCGACGGCGCCCGCCGCGCGTACGGTTTCTGAACCGAAGTCACTGGCGCTGCCATTCAGCCGAGTATCTCATCAATCACGCGAGCAAGGGTCGGCGCACCTGATTGTTCGACCCCTGTCATCGTGTGCTTGTGTTCGGCTTGTGGCAGCGCCGGTTTATGGGCGGCATTGTCGTGCATTTCCCAGCTCCCGCAACTCAAGTTCAAGGCCTTCGAGCAACTTCGCTTCGCCCGCCCACTCCACGTACTCCAGATCGCCGCCCTGGAGGTCCTCGGCCGACATCTCGGCAAGGAAACGACTTGTACTTACTGCGTAGCGTTCTTCGAAGCTGGCCAGCCGGCATCGCGTACGCTGGATACTGGCCCGCAAGCGCACTTGATAGCTCGCCAACACATGCTGCACGGTTTGGGCCGTCCGGCGATCCGGTAATTCGATAACCATTTCGACGCTCATGGCGTTTGCCTCTCTGGGTTGGGTTCTTGCTGAAATCCATTCGCTGATGCTAACAACGCCATTGTATGCTGGCTGAGGCCGCGATGCAATAGTGCGACGCACCTGGCAGGTGCGTCGCACTTCTCTCTCTCTCATCGCCCCAACCACCGCGGCAGCCAATGACGGAAGACGGCTGGCGTGCTGGTGGGGGTCGGGGTGGCGGTAGGGGTGGCGGTGGGGGTATCTGTTGGCGTCGGCGTGGCGGTGTCGGTCGGCGTCGGGGTATCGGTCGGCGTGGCGGTGGGCGTCGGGGTGGGGGTGTCGGTCGGCGTGGCGGTGGGCGTCTCGGTGGGGGTCGGGGTCGCCGTGCGGGTGGCCGTTGGCGTGCGCGTGGGCGTCCGCGTGGGTGTTGGGGTGCGCGTGGCCGTGCGGGTAGGGGTGATAGTGGGCGTAGGCGTGCGCGTGGGCGTGGCGGTGGCGGCCGGCGGCTCCTGCACCTCGAAGGCGCCGGCGTCGCACTCGTTGGCCGTGGCGGCGCCATCCCCGTCGCGTGGACGCGGCAGCCCGCGCTGGTCGGTGCTGATGCAATCGGCGGACGGCGCCCGGTCGATGGCCGGGCTGCCGGGGCTGAGGGCGTGCGTCTGCGTGGGGCCGCCGTTATCGGCCAGCGGAGCGAGGATGTCGGCCAGACTCGTGGGCAGGTTGCCCGTCTGTGTGGCGATCACATCGGTGCAGCTGGCCCCACTGCACGGGGAGAACCCGGCGAATGCCTGGCTATCGGTTTCGCCGCTCTGTCCGAAGACGTTGAACGCATCGGCGCCGATGATTCCACCCGGTCCGACAGGCAACTCGACATCCACCTCTGCTCCGGCCGGGGCGCTGTTGCCGGCGACGATGTTGCGCCGCCACTGGAAGTTCTGCGTGGGGTAGAGTGGGACAAAGATGCCGCCGCCCTCGTGGGCCGTGTTGCCGGTGATCGTCGTGTTATCAATGTGATTGAGGCTGCCAAACAGACCGCCGCCTTGCCCATAGGCCGAATTACCCGAGAGGGTGCTGTTGATCAGGGTCAGGTTGTTGAACGTGGCAAAGATCGCTCCGCCCTGGCCCAAGAAGCCGGTCATGGGGCGTGATTTCAAGGTGGCATTCCCGGTCAGCGTGCTGTTGAGCACCGCCATCCGCCCGCCCTCGATACCGCCGCCGAGATACGTAGCCGTGTTGTTGCGGATGGTGGTCTGCTGAATCGTACACGTCTGGCCGGCGTAGACGGCGCCGCATCTGATGCCCCCACCCGAAAGCGAGGACGAGTTGCCAGAAACCGTGCTCTGACCGATATAGAGATAGTCCCCGACAAGGGACACGCCCCCGCCCATATTATCCGTGATCGCACTATCCGTGATCGTCAATCGGGGGCTGGTATGAATGCCGCCACCGCCCCCGGCGCTGTTTCCGGAAATGGTGCTGCGCCGTACGGTCACGGTCGTAGCTTGTCCCCAGAAGCCGCCGCCACCGATGGTGGCCGTGTTGTTTGAAATGATGCTATCCTCGATCGTGACCGTGCTGTTCGTGTCGGCATGGATGCCGCCGCCCCATGTATAGCTGGAATTGCCGGTGATCGTGCAGTTCATGATCGTGACCGTGCTCTGCTTGGCTCTCAGCCCGGCCCCATACGTGTTCCAGACCTCGCCCTGCACGGTGCTGCCGCCGGAGATGGTGCAATTCTTCAGCGTCAGCGCCGCCTGCTTGGCGTACAGGATGCGAAAGTTGCGAGAGGCGGGGTTGCGTGTGATGGAATGCCCCACGCCATCCAGGGTCATGTTGCTGGTGATGGTCGGCAGCGCGGTGGTCAGAACCACATCCGTGGCCAGTTGGATCACATCCGTCCCCTGGCCCTTCGGGCAGCCGCCGGCGGCGGCATCGGTATTGGCGGCGGTAATGGCATCCGCCAGCGTGCAGCTGCCATGCACCGTGATCAGGTTGGCCGGCGCCGCCTGGCTGCCACTGCCGAGGGCCAGCAGCAGCGCCGCCCCGGCCAGGCCCACGCCCAACCGCCGCTGCAACACCTGCCTCTGTCCCGGTCGCAGCCGCCGCAAGCGCTCCTTCCACAGCGCATAGCGCGCCGCCAACGCTGCGCCGCTTTCGGCCAGCAACTTCAGCAGCCAGGGCCTGTCCTGTCCTGCCTGCCGCGCCGCTTCGGCGGTCAATTCCTGCCAGGCTGCCAGCAGGCCATTGTCATCGCCAGGTCTTTGCTCTGCAAACATCTTCGTTAGCCTCCTACGCATCTGCATGAGGCAGGCTGCTCCGGCCTCCAGCCAGCGCGCCTGCGGTGATAATTGCGCCCTGGGCAGCCGAGCCTCAACCTGGCCCGCGCCTGGTCCCAGAGGTGACGCCTTCAGCGGCCCAGCCTGCCCGAAGCGGCCCCCGGGGGAGGGTGCACCTGTGCTCCAAAGCAGCCAACGCCACTGCTTGCCCATCCTACTCCCCTTTTCTCCCCTGCGCTACGACTTTAGTCACATCCGCGCCACGAATTTTCAGCCAGTGCGTCGCACCTGGCAGGTGCGACGCACTTACAGTTCGGCCAAAAGCAACTCCAAGTCCTCGTAATCGTATGGTGGACGCTTTTGGATGCTCAGGACGACGACTTCGCCCCAGGCGTCATTGATGGCGTAGATGACTCGCCAGTCATCAATACGAATCCGCCTTGCTTCCCATTCCACCGGCGCGGGGAATTGTAGAGTCAATTCGATGCTCGTGCCAGGCCGGGGATCATCACCCCAATCATCGATGATCCGCTTAACCTATTGGCGAACGTGACCCGGAAGGCGCTTGCGGGCATTGTGCACCGCCGGTCTGGCCCACACTTTGTAGTGTGGCTGAAACTCGCGCCGACTACCCGACTTCGTCATCGTCCCAGGCGTCGCGAATGCTGTCCCAGTCCAACCAACCGGCTTGTTCCGGCCTTCCGCCCGCTGCGGCTAACTCCTGCAAGCCAAGCTGGGCGATCTTGGCGTCCGTTACGGCCTCGACCCACTCTGACAGTAGTTCCCATGATCGCACATCCATCAGCACAGCTGTGCGCTGGCCGTTGCCATCGACGACGAATTGTAGAGGTGAGATGGCGTTTGCAATCATCGCCGCCTCGCTGGTGCGCGTGGACATGATGGTAGCTTAGCACTACGAGCACAAAAGTCAAATCGCCTCAGTAAGTGGTAAGTGCGTCGCACTCAGAGCAACCATCGGTTGCCGGCGCAACGCACTTACCACTTACCAATGACCAATCCTTCGACTCCGCTCAGGACAAGCCTCCAATCTCCAGTCTCCAAATCTCCAATCTCCCCCTACCCCCTCACCCCAATATGCAGCTCCGCCAACTGCCGCGGCGACACCGGGCTGGGGCTGTTCAACAGCAGGTCGGTGGCCGAGGCCGTCTTGGGGAAGGCGATCACCTCGCGGATGCTGGCTTCGTCGGCCAGGATGGCGGTGATGCGGTCCAGCCCCAGGGCGATGCCGCCGTGCGGGGGCGCCCCGTACTGGAACGCCTCCAGCAAATGCCCGAACTGCTCCTGCGCCTCGTCGGCCGAGATGCCCAGGGTGGCGAACATCTTCGCCTGCTGCTCCTGGTCGTGGATGCGGATGCTGCCGCCGCCGATCTCCATGCCGTTGCAGACCAGGTCATAGGCCTTGGCCAGGGCGGCGCCGGGGTCAGTATCCAGCAGGGGCCAGTCCTCGTTGCGGGCGCTGGTAAAAGGATGGTGCTTCGCCTCCCAGCGCTTCTCGTCGGCGTTCCATTCCAGCAGCGGGAAATCGATCACCCAGGCACAGGCGAGAACATTGGGGTCGGCCAATCCCAGCCGCTGCCCCATCAGCAGACGCAGCCCGCCCAGCGCCTCGGCCACGACCTCGGCGGCGCCGGCCACGACCAGGATCAGATCGTTCTCGTTGGCGACGCAGCGCGACTGGATGGCGGCCATCTCTTCCGGCGTCAGGAACTTGGCCGCCGGGCCTTTCAGCTCGCCGCCCTCCGCCTTCAGCCAGGCCAGCCCCTGCGCCCCCCGCTTCTGCGCTTCCTCGGTCAGCTCGTCGAGTTGCTTGCGCGAGTATCCGCCCGCGCCGGGCGCGCAGATCGCCTTCACCTGGCCGCCGCCCGCCGCGGCGCGGGCAAAGACGCCAAAGCTGCTGCCGGCGGCCAGGTCGGTCAGGTCCACGAACGCCATGCCAAAGCGCAGGTCGGGTTTGTCCGAGCCGTAACGGCCCAGGGCCTCGGCGTAGCTCAGCACCGGGAAGGGCGTCTGCTGAATGGTCTTCGTGCTCAAGGCCCGGAACATCGCCGTCACCATGCCTTCGATCAGGTCGCGCACATCCTGGCTCTCGACGAACGACATCTCCAGGTCGAGCTGGGTGAATTCCGGCTGGCGGTCGGCCCGCAGATCCTCGTCACGGAAACAGCGGGCGATCTGGAAATAACGCTCGAAACCCGCCACCATCAGCAGTTGCTTCATCTGCTGCGGCGATTGCGGCAGGGCATAGAACTTGCCCGGCTGCACACGGCTGGGGACGATGAAATCCCGCGCCCCCTCCGGCGTGCTCTTCAGCAGAATGGGCGTCTCGATCTCGATGAAATCCTTGCCGTCCAGATGCGTGCGGATGAAACTGGTGATCTTGTGCCGCAAAACGATATTTTTCTGCAAACGACCCCGGCGCAGATCGAGATAGCGATACTTCAGCCGCACGGTGTCGCCGATCTCGACTTCCTCGTTGATCGGGAAGGGCGTGGTGCGGGCGGGGTTGAGGATGACCAGCTTTTCGCCATAGACCTCGATCTCGCCCGTGGGCAGGTTGGGATTGACCAGCCCGGCCGGGCGCACCTCCACCCGGCCCTCCACCTGGATGACGTATTCGCTGCGCACCTCGGCCGCCAGCTGATGCGCTGCGGCCGAGACATCGGCATTGAACACGACCTGCACCAGCCCGGAGCGGTCGCGCAGGTCGAAAAAGATCAGCCCGCCGTGGTCGCGGCGGCGGTGCACCCAGCCCGCCAGCGTCACCTTTTGCCCGGCCTGCGCCGAGCGCAATTCATTGCAATTGATTGACTTGAGCATAGTTGAAACGATTCGTGAAATTCGTCTATTCGTGAAATTCGTGAGAGAAAAACAGAACAAAAAAAGAGACCGCTGGCCGCGGCCCTTGTGCCCACGATTATAGCCGCCCCTTGTCCTGCGCGCAAACGATGGTATAATCTCCCAGGCACACGAACTCTTCCCCGCCGGCCTTGCAGTCACCGGCGCCCGCCCTGCATTCCCCCCGAAGGAAAGGCCATGACTCGGCGTTCATTCGAATCCGAATATCTCTACGGCATTCACGACATCGGCGGCGAGCAGATCATGCTCGACAAGGGCATCCCCGGCTGGATGCTGGTCACCGAGAAATTGGGGAGCAACCCCAACGACCAGGGCGGCGTCAACTACCGCCATCTCGCGGACAAGGGTTTGGGGGTGATGGTGCGTTTGAACAACGGCTACGAGGAAGATGGCACCCTGCCCCCTGAAGCTCGCTACGCCGACTTCGCCCAACGCTGCGCCAATTTCGTCCGCAACTCCGACGGCGCCCACATCTGGATCATCGGCAACGAGCCGAACTATGCCATCGAGTGGCCCGGCGCCCGCTGGGACTGGAACACCGTGCAACCGGTCAGCCCCGACAAGGCCGGCGAGCCGATCACGCCGCAACGCTACGCCCGATGCTACGTCCTCGTGCGCAAGGCCATCAAGTCCCTGCCCGGCCGCGCCGACGACCTGGTGCTGCCGGCGGCGGTGGCGCCGTGGAACGCCATGACCAAATACCCCGGCAACGAAAAGGGCGACTGGGTCAAATACTTTGTCGATATGCTGGGCGCCATCGGCGCCGACAACCTCGACGGCATCACCCTCCACACCTACACCCACGGCCAGAGCGAAGACCAGATCTGGGCCGAAGACAAACAGGACGCCGAGGGCTACAGGCATCTGCGCAAAACCTTTCGCACCTACCGCGATTTCATCGACGCCCTGCCGGCCGCCATGCGCCAGCTGCCGCTCTACATCACCGAGATCAACCCGCACCCCACCTGGGAAGACCGCAACACCCGTTGGGTGCAGCGAGCCTACGGCGAAATCGACTACTGGAACAAGAACAACTCCCAGAAAATCCGCTCCGTCATCCTCTTCCGTTGGACCAAATCCGACCAGCGTTGGGGCTTCGAGGGCAAAAACGGGGTGATCGACGACTTCCGCCAGGCCCTGGACTATCGCTACAAATGGGAGGTGGGCGCGGCCCCCGAACCGGAAAAACCGGTCGTCGACACCCCCTACCGGGCCGAAATCACCTGGAAGCAGGCGCCGGGCAAGGGACAGTCCGGCCAGCAGACGCCCGTCATCGTGGCCGTGCGCAACACCGGCAGCCGGGAATGGCCTTCCGGCGGCGGCAATCCCGTCCGCCTGGGCTACCACTGGTACACCCCCGCCGGCGCGCCCGTGAGCGATGTGGCCGATAACCGCGTCTTCCTGCCCCGAAACCTGAAGACCGGCGAAAGCGCCGACCTCACCCTCCCCCTGGGCATGCCCGGCCAACCGGGAAGCTACACCCTCGACCTGGACATGGTGCACGAAGGCATCACCTGGTTCGCCGACGCCGGCAGCCAGGTCTTGCGCAGCACGGTTGCCGTCGAGGGCGCGCCCTTGCCGGCCGAACAGTACTTCGAGATCAGCAAAGTCTGGGTGCGGGGCGTTTTTCTCGACTTCTTCCGGCGCTACGGGCTTGACATCTGCGGCTATCCCATCACCGAGCAGTTCACCGAAAACGGTATGGCCGTGCAATACTTCCAGCGCCTGGCCCTGGAAGAATACGAGAAAGGCAAAGTGCGGCTGCGGCTGACGGCCAGCCAGGCCTGGGAAGCCGACAAGAAACTGGCCGCCCTCCAACAGCAGGTCGCCGTGCTCACGCAGCGGCTGCAACAGGGCGGCGGCGCCGCGCCCCGGCCGCCAATCCAGGATGTGATCGCCCAGTTGCCGCGCGACCCGGCCGGCCTCCTGCCCCGCGCCGACGAGCAGACCAAATACATCATCATCCACCACACCGGCATCCCTGGCGGCGTCTCGGTGCAGCGCGTGGCCCAGGTCTACCGCCAGAAGAACTGGCCCGCCATCACCGGCCATTTTTATGTCGATTACGATGGCGCCCTCCTCCAAACCGGCGCCCTGACCGAAGCGGTGAGCAACGCCGGCTGGGCGCAGGAAGGCATCAACATCCTGGTGGCGGGCAATTTCACCGACGCCACGCCCTCCCCGGCCCAACTCGACTCTCTGGCCGCCCTCTGCGCCTGGCTGCTCGATAGCCACAACCTGGAGACGGCGGCCGTGCGCGGGCTGGGCGAGGGCTTCTCGCCCACGCAATCGCCGGGCAAACAGTGGCTGAACGGCCAACGCTGGAAGGAAATGCTGGTGCAGCGCATCGAGCCGCTGCGCGGAAGCGGCGGTGCGGTTGGCCCCGGCCCGGACGAAGGCGCCCTGGCCGCCCTTCGCCAGCAGATCGAGCAGGCGCGCCAGGAAAGCGAAAGCCTGCGCCGGCAGGTCGCCCAGATCACGGCCGAGCGCGACCAATTCTCTGGCCAGGCAACCGCGCTCGGCGGCCAGGTCGCCGCCCTCAGCAGCCAGGCCGCCTCCCTCCAAACCGAGATCACGGCCCTGCGCCAGGCCCTGGCCCAGGCGACGAAGACCGTCGTCGCCCAACCGACCGTGCGCGATGTCATCGGCCAGTTGCCGCGCGACGCCAGCAAGATGTTCAAGCGCAGCACCGCCGACATCCAATACATCGTCCTCAACCACACGGCCGTGCCGGCCAGCGTCGGCATCGACCGCGTGGCCAAGGCCCATCGGGCGCGCTGGCCGGCCTTCGTCTCGCAGTTCTTCGTCGATGGCGAGGGCGCCATCTTGCAAACCAACCCCATCGATGAGGTGGTGGACGACAAACAGCCCTGGCTGTTCCACGGCATCAACATCCATGTCGCCGGCAACTTCAACGACGCCGTCCCCGCGCCTGCCCAACTCGATGCCCTCGCCGCCCTGGTCGCCTGGCTCCAGCAGACCTACGACGTTCCATCCGAAAACGTGAAGGGCGTGCGCGAGTTCATCGTCACGCAGTCGCCGGGCGAGCAGTGGCAGGCGGGCAGCAACTGGAAGCAGATGCTGTTGGAGCGGGTGGAGGCCGTGCGGGCCGCCGCCCAGCCGGGTGGCGCCCAACCGGGCGGGGGAGCCGGGGCCGGGAGCGAGGTCATCCAGACCTTGCGCCAGCAGATCGCCACCCTGCAGACCCAGAACCGCGACCTGGCAGCCCAATTGGCGACTGCCCGCTCGCAATTGCAGACCCTCCCCGCCGAAAACCAGCAGTTGCGACAGCAGATCGGCCAGCTCCAGGCCCAGGTGCAGGACCTGACGCAGAAGTTGGAGGCCGCCAACAACCAGCTCAAGACCCTCCCCGCCGAAAACCAGACCCTCAAAGCCCAGGTCGCCCAACTGCAAACCCAGAACAAGGACCTGGCCCAACAATTGGCGACGGCCAAAGCGCAGCTGGACAAACTCCCCGCCGACAGCCAGGCCCTGCGCCAGCAGATCGGCCAACTCCAGACCCAGGTGCAGACACTCGGCCAGCAGTTGTCCGCCGCCCAGACCGAGGCCCAGACCCTGCGCACACAGGCCGACGGGTTGCGGCAACAGGCAAGCGCTTTGCAGGCCGAGAAACAGACGCTGCAAACCCAGCGCGACCAGCTCAACCAGACCATCGCCGGCCTCAACAGCACGGTGGCGGCGTTGCGGCAAGAAAATGACCAGCTGCGCACCCAGCCGCATCCCGACGCCCCGGCCATCGTGCCCCAACCGGCCATGCAAGAGCTGGTGGACAAGCTGCCCAAACACCCCACCAATCGCTATCCCGCCCGCACGCTGGATCAGATCACCCACATCGCCATCCATCACAGCGCCGCGCCCGCCAACATCCCGCCCGAACGCATCGCCCAGTACCACGTCACCAATCCCCAGCATCAGTGGCCGGGCATCGGCTACCATTATTACGTTGGCCCGGACGGGACCATCTACCACACCCAAGACCTGGCCCTGGTCTCGAACCACGTCTACAAGAACAACGCCTACACGGTGGGGATCTGCGTGGCGGGCGATTTCACCGAGGTCGCGCCCACCCCGGCCCAGATCGACGCCGCCGCCCGCCTGACCGCCTGGCTGATGCAGGAGCTAAAGATTCCGCTCGGCAACATCTGGGGCCACAAAGAGTTCCCGCACAACGTCACCGCCTGCCCCGGCCGGCAGTGGACAGACGGCCAGAAATGGAAGGAAGGCCTGTTCGATCAGATTGCCCGCGCCCGCGGCGAAGCCGGCGTCCACCCGCTCAACCACTATTTGCTCTTCTGGCAGAAGCAGGATGCCTGGGCGCAGCAGGATTGGGCCGGAGCGATGAACTATATCGCCCGCTTCCGCCCCACGGCCGGCTTCTCGCTCGATGACGCCCGCCAGGCCGAGTATGTGACCATCGTTGGCGGCGTCGCCGGGGTCAGCCAGCAGGCCGAGGACGAGTTGCGCGGCGCCGGCGCGAAGGTCGAGCGGCTGGCAGGCAAGGATTTCGCCGAGACCAAGGCGCTGCTCGATGGCCTGGCGCAAGCGGGCAAGCGCTTCGCCACCCTGTGAACCATCCCCTTTCCATCCGCGTTCCTCCGCGTTCATCCGCGTACCCTTTCCTCTCCTCCTGCCTTTCCATCCGCGTTCCTCCGCGTTCATCCGCGTACCCTTTCCTCTCCTCCTGCCTTTCCATCCGCGTTCCTCCGCGTTCATCCGCGTACCCTTTCCTCTCCTCCTGCCTTTCCATCCGCGTTCCTCCGCGTCCATCCGCGTACCCATTCCACTCCTCCTGCCTTTCCATCCGCGTTCCTCCGCGTTCATCCGCGTACCCTTTCCTCTCCGCGTACCCCAATGAAGTCGCCCTTCCGGCTCAACCCGGCCGATGATTATGTACTCCGGCTGGATGTAGGCGAAGACGAGCCGTTCGAAGGCCCGCTCGACCTCCTCCTCCATCTGATCGAGCACGAAGAACTACCGATCACGGCCATCAGCCTGACCCAGGTGACGGGGCAATACCTGGCCTATCTGGCCACGCTCGAACAGCGCAAACCCGAAGGCATCGCCGATTTCCTGGTCATGGCGGCGCGGCTGCTTTACATCAAGTCGGCGGCCCTGCTGCCCCGCCCCGCCGACGAAAGCGACGAGGACGACGGCGAGGACCCGGCCGAGGCCCTGGCCCGGCAATTGCGCGAATACAAGCTGTTCAAGCAGAAGGCGGAGATGCTGCTGGACCGCGAGGTCAGCGGCCAGCGCGCCTACGTCCGTCTGGCCCCGCCGCCCAAGCTGGAAAAACGCCTGGCCCCCGGCGGCATGCAGGTGCAGGCGCTGCTCCTGGCCGTATACGAGGTGTTGCGCGACTACGAGGCCCCCCCGCCGCCGGTCGCAGGCATCACGCCTCATCAGGTCACCGTCCAGGACAAGATGGCGGCGCTGACCACACAGTTGCAGGGCCAGAAAGTGGTGCGTTTTCGCCAATTCCTGGGCCAGTCGCATTCCCGCGTCGAGATCGTGGTCAGCCTGCTGGCCGTGCTGGAACTGCTCAAGCGCCGCCTGGTGCGGGTCGAGCAGCCGACGCCGTTTGGGGATATTTTGATCGAGGCGTTGGCGGCGAGCGAAGACCCTAAAGGTCTGGGAGACCTTTAGGGTCTAGGCGTTGGCGGCAAGCGAAGACCCCAAAGGTCTGGGAGACC
This sequence comes from Caldilineales bacterium, assembly GCA_019695115.1. Taxonomy (GTDB): domain Bacteria; phylum Chloroflexota; class Anaerolineae; order J102; family J102; genus SSF26. Next base: position 15,388 of record JAIBAP010000054.1, read on the forward strand.
TTTAGGGTCTTGGTCCTGCGAGCGTCACATCTTCGGGCGTGAACAAGTGGATGTTCTCCTCATCCATCCCTGCTGTCTCGATCTGGCCCAGGTTGCGGGCGAAAAAGGCATAGTGCACATCCCAGCGGGCAGTGTCGCCCCGCAGCCATAGGAGGCCCTTTTCCATCAACGCCTTGAGGTCGGCTGTTGTAACCGGTGTGCTGCGCCAGCGCGCCTCGCCGAACACCACACGATGATCGGCTCGATTCACGCCCACCAGGTCGACCTGCGCCCCCCGCGCCCACCACGACCCCACCTCCTGCACCGAAAAGGGGATCTGCCCCCTGCCAGAAGCCGTGAGCAAGTGCTGGCGGGCGAGCGATTCCCACACCGGCGCCACGATGTACGGCAAGTTGTTGCGGATCTCGCTCAAGGTCTCGTCCTGTCGCTGGCCGATCTCCAGCAGCGCCCGGTGGGGTGCGATCCATCGGTGCCAGAAACGCAGAAAGGGATCGAGGATGTGGTAGGCGCCCAGCCGGCCGTCCTCACGCTCTCGGTTCAACGGCAAGCGGTGCTCGACCAGCCCATTCGTCACCAGGTCGTTCAAATAGTGTTGGAGCGAAGCCAACGTCAGGTTGGCAGCCGCGGCAGCATCCTGACGGCGGTGATGGCCGGCCGCCAGAGCCGCCAGGACGCGGCCATAGGCATCCACCTCGCCTTTCAATTCCTCGTGCAGCAGCAGCCGCACCTCGCTAAACAGCCCGCCGGACGGATCGAGGATCTCACGGCCGATATTGCGCATCAGCGAGAGTTCCGGGGCGAAGGACAACAGGTTGCGAGGCATCCCGCCTAACACGGCATAGGTCTCGATCAGTTGCTCGGCATCCAGGTCGGGAAAGAAGGCCGCAAGGTCGGAGGGTTGCAGGGGCATCAACTCGTAGGCCCAGGTGTGGCGACGATAGAGCGGCGCCGAGCCATCCAGGATTTCCCGCCGCACCACGCTGAAGGTGGAGCCGGTGAGACACAGGAACAGCCGGGTGTGCTGCAACACCGTATCCCAGGCGCGCTGGAGCAGGGTCGAAAAGCCTGGCACCGAATCGGCCAGATAGGGGTACTCGTCGATCACGACCACGAAGCGCTGCTCGCCGGCCAACTCGGCCAGGGCAAACAGGGCGCTGTCCCAATTGGCGAAGGTGCGTTCGGGCTGACCCAACGCAGCCGCCAGTTGCCGCCCGAACTCGTGCAGCAGCGCCTGGCCAGGAAGTCGGGCGGCAAAGAAGTACAGGTGCGGCTTTTCGCGGCACCATTCGTAGATCAGGCTGCTCTTGCCCACCCGCCGCCGGCCGTAGAGGACGGCAAATTCGGCCCCTGGCCGGGCGTAGCGGCTTTCCAGATAGCCCAACTCGCGTTGGCGATTGCGAAACATGGCGTCCCTCTCGATCAGAGTGTATCTCAGTAGGATAGTCTGCGCGAGTGTATCATGGTAGGATAGACTTGTCAATGGAGGTTCGGGGGCGCAAATCCCCGATTTGACATCGCCCCGTCTTGCTTGCAGACTACACGTAGCTCAATCGGACTGCAAGGAGGTTGACATGGAAATCATCACCAGCGACCTGGCCCCCATCCGCGCCCGCTACATGCGCGACCCACTTCCCGTCCGCCTGGGCGGCCTGGCTGCGGACATGGCCCGCATTGCCTCGTTCTCTTACAACCCGGCCAACCTGCCGGCCGTGGCGTCCTCGATGCGCGAGGCGGCGCATTTCATCGAATGGTGCGCGCCCGACTGCGACCTGGAAACGCAGATCGTACTCTTGGAATTGCAGCGCGGGCTGGCAGGTTGGCGAGCACATCTGGCGGCGCGCTTTCCCGAAGCAGCCTGGCGCCAACAGATCGCCAGCAGTGCCCAGGGCTGGAGCGAACGTGTGCTGGGAATGAGCGGGTTGTTGGCAGAGCCGCCATTGGCATAGTCATTCACGCGCCCCCGTTTAGTGCCCATCCACCGCGTACAGCCCCACCACCACCGCCGCCCGCCTTTCCCACCTCTGCCCCCTGGCCCCCTCCCACGCCGCCCGGCCCCACGCCCGGCGCATCTCCGGCTGCAACAACAGCTGCGCGCAGACCCGCACCAGCCCCTCATCGTCCCCTGCCGCCACCGGCGCCCCGGCCTCGCTCGTCAGCGCCGCATACTCCCCCACCTCCTCCGTCACGGCCGGCAACCCCTGCGCCAGACAATCCAGCAGCCGGGCCGGGCTTTTTGCCCGCGTGCGGGCATCGTCGTTGACCGGGAACAGAGCCAGGGCCGAGCTGCGCAGCGCCGCCGTCAGCGCCTCGCCCTCCAGCCAGCCCCACCGCTCGCTCTGCGCCAGATCGGGCGCGGCCGGCCAGTCGCCCACCACCCGCAGCCGGGCCTGGGGGACGGCCGCCAGGATGCCCGCCCACAGCTTGCGCAACCTGTCCGGGTCGAGGTCGTTCCCGCGCGTATAAACCAGCACCACCGGCGGGTTCGTCGCCACCGGCGCCGGGGCAGGAGCCAGATCGAGACCGTTGGGCAGATAAAGAACGCCCTCGGCTGAGCCACGCGCCCGGATGGCCCGTTCCGCCAGCTCCCGCGACGCCACGCTGACGCCGTGCGCCCGGCGCAGCAGATAGCCTTCCTGCCGCTCGACCAGCCAGCGCCCCGGCCAACTGCGCCCGCCGCCCCACCCGGCCCCGCTTTCCAGGTCATCCTGGTCGAGGAACACCCTGGCCCCCGCCCGCCGCAGCCAGACCGCGCCGGCCAGCCCGGCATAGCCCAGCCCCTTGCTCACATGCACCACATCCGGCCGGAACGCACTCACCGCCGCCAGCAGCCGGCGCAGCAGCAACGGATCGGCCAGGGGGTGGGGGGCCGGGCCGAGGGGCGGGGCGATGACCTCCACCCCCCGCCAGCTCTCGACCCGCCCCGCCTCATCCGGGCAATCCCAGGCCGGGATCAGAACCGCAACCGTGTGCCCTCGCTCGGCCAGCGCCGCCGCCAACGGCAACAGCCGCCGCGCCACCGTCTGCTTCTGGCCGCGCCCAAACGGCGCCACGAAAAGAATCCGCCATCCGCGTCCATCCGCGTTCATCCGCGTACCGTAAACACGAACACTACTCCACCGTCACGCTCTTGGCCAGGTTGCGCGGCTGATCGACATCTCGCCCGTGCCAGACGGCGATGTGGTAGGCCAGCAATTGCAGGGGGACCACCGCCACCACCGGGGCCAGCCAGGAGATCGTCTCCGGCACCTCGATCAGGCTGTCGGCCTTGCGCGCCACCACCTCGTCGCCGGGGTTGACGACCGCGATCACCTTGCCGTTGCGCGCCTTCACCTGCTCCACCTGGCTGATCATCTTATCGTAGACGCTGTCGCGCAGGGCGATGGCCACCGTGGGCATGTTCTCGTCGATCAGGGCGATGGGGCCGTGCTTCATCTCCCCGGCCGGGTAGCCTTCGGCGTGGATATAACTGATCTCCTTCAGCTTGAGCGCGCCCTCGCGGGCCGTCGAGTAGTTGATCCCCCGGCCCAGGTAGAGGAAATTACGATAGCCGGCATACTGCCGGGCCAGCTCCTGATAGCGGGCGTCGTTCTCCAGCACCCGCCCCACCTTGTCCGGCAGCAGCGCCAACTCGCTCGCCATCTGCTGCGAGGTGGCGGCATCCAGCACGCCGCGCTGCTGGCCCAGATACATCCCCAGCAGGAACAGGTCCACCAGCGAGGTGGTGTAGGCTTTGGTGCTGGCCACCCCTACCTCCGGCCCGGCCTGCATCATGATCACCCCATCGCTGACGCGGGCCGCCTGCGACCCGACCGCATTGACGATGGCGGCCGTGCGCGCCCCGCGCGCCTTCGCCTCCTCCAGCGCCGCCAGCGTGTCTACCGTCTCGCCCGACTGTGTGATCGCCAGCGCCAGCGTGCGTTCATCGGCAATCGGCCCCCGGTAACGGTATTCGGACGAGTAATCGACCTCCACCGGCAGCCGGGCCAGGTTCTCGACGATGTACTTCCCCGCCAGCCCGGCGTAATACGACGTGCCGCAGGCGACGATGGTCAGCTTGTCCAGGGCGCGAGCCGCCTCGGCCCCCAGGTTCAGCTCCGGCAGGCTGACGGCGCCGCTGATGAAATCGATCCGCCCGCGGATGGTGTCGGTGATGGCCGCCGGCTGGTCGAAGATCTCCTTCTGCATGAAGTGCCGGTAGGGGCCTTTGGCCGCCGACACCGGGTCCCAGGAAATCTCGTGCAGGCGCAACGGCGGCAGGGTCGCGCCCTCCAGGTCGAGATAGCGCACCCCCTCGCGGGTGATCACGGCCATCTCCCGGTTCTCCAAAAAGCTCATCGTCCGCGTGTGTTCCAGGATGGCCGGGATGTCGGAGGCGACGAACATCTCGCCCCGCCCGTGGCCGATGACCACCCCGCCGGCGTTGCCCAGCCGCGCCACCACCAGCTTATCCGGCTCGTGGCTGCTGAGCGCCACCACCGCCGATGGCCCGTGCAGCAGTTGCAGCGCCCGGCGCACGGCCTCGGCCAGATCCTCGCTGCGGTCATACTCCCGGCTGATCAACTGCACGATCACCTCGGTGTCGGTGTCGGAAGCGAACTCGTAGCCCTGCGCCATCAACTCGTTGCGCAAAGGCAGAAAGTTCTCGACGATGCCGTTCTGAACCACCACGATCTGGCCGCTGCGGTCACGGTGGGGATGGGCGTTGCGGGCGGTGGGGGGGCCGTGCGTAGCCCAGCGCGTGTGCCCGACGCCGATGCTGCCCTCGGCCGGGCTTTCGGCCACCCGCTCATAGAGATTGGCCAGCTTACCGGCGTCGCGCCGGATGGCGACATGGCCGTTGGCTTCGAGGACGGCGAGACCGGCGGAGTCATAACCGCGGTACTCCAGCCGCTGTAAACCTTCGAGAATGATGGGCGTGGCCGCGCGCGGGCCAACATAGCCAACGATACCGCACATAGTTCTTTCTCCGTTGGAGTGGGGATAGTGACCGGGCTTGGAGAGGCAGAACCTGCGAAGAAACGTGAAACGTGAGGCGTGAAACGTGAGACGTGAAGTTCATCGAAGTGTGTTCACGTTTTACGTTTTACAATTCACGTTGCACCAAGCCAGGCGCCAATATGGATTCCACCCTGCCAGGGCAGCCCGCGCCGGGACGCGCCGCGCGCATCCTTGTCTGCGGGTGTTTCGATTGTGAGAACCGACGTCCGGGTATGGCGACCCGGGGAGGCATCCGCCGAACCTTCGCTTTTCCCCGCCGGCCGGTCTGGGGCCGGGGGTTAGCCCACACTCGCGCATGGGAACCTCCACCTCGTCTGCTGCCGCCCAGCCCAAACACGGGCAGCAGCACAGGCGCTTCGTCGTTTCTGTTTTCGTCGTCTTCATGGTCGATAGGCAGGCTCCTTTGTGGCGTGGGTGCAAACAGCAAGGGTGAGATTATAGACCGCCTGCCCGTGGATCGACAAACGCTTCGCTCGACCGAATCATGCGATTTTCGCCAACAGAAAACATCCGCGTTCATCCGCGCAAATCCGCGTACCCCTACACATACTTCACCCAATCGGGCGTGCTGGCGGGTGGGGTGTAGACCCCGCGCATCGCTTCCGGCAGCAGCCCGGCCAGTTCTTGCATGGCGAAATCGGTGGCTGCCGCCTCGGCCTCCTTGCGCGGCAGGCCCGGCGGCATCTCCAACCGGAATGGCCTTCCCCACCGCACCGTCACCGGCGTGCGACGCCCCCGCTTCAGGCAGGCGCCGAAATCTTCAGTCCCCCACACCCCCACCGGCATCAGCACCGCCGACGTACGCCGGACGAGAAAGGCCATCCCCCGCCGGCCCGCCTGCAAACTGAAATCGACCTGATTGCGGGTTCCCTCCGGCGCGATCATCAGGGCGTGGCCGTTCTCCAGCACCTGCTGGCAGGCGCGCAGCGCCTCGATGTCGGCCTCGCCACGAGCGACGAGGATGACGCCAAAATCGGTGACGAAACGACCGATCAGAGGCATCTCGACCGACTCCTGCTTGCCCAGCGCCGCCACATAGCGCCAATGCAGCATACTGGAGAGGATGACCGCCGGATCGATGGCGTGGATGTGGTTGTAGTAGATGATCAGGGGGCCTGTACGCGGCGCCCGTTCGCGCCCCTCCTCGTCGATGCGCAGCAACACGCCCACCAACCAGTTGAGGACGGTGAACCACAGACGCCGCCAGAAGCGCGTGGTGACGACCTCCGGGTGGGCGGCGTCGTAGGGGTTGTAGCGGGACGGCTTCATGGCCAGAACGCCTCGGTAGAGACGCCCGGCAACCGCTCCCCGGCCAGGGCCTCGATGACATCCACCACCTGCTCGATGCTCAGGGGGCCGGTGTCCAGCAGGATGGCATCGTCGGCCGGGCGCAGGGGCGAGGCGGCCCGCCCGCTGTCGATGGCGTCGCGGCGCCGGACGGCGGCCAGCACGCTCTCGTAGCCCTCTGCGCCCTCGCGCTCGGCCATCTCCAGGAAGCGGCGGCGAGCGCGCTCTTCGGCCGAAGCCGTGAGATAGACCTTCAGCGGCGCCTCCGGGAAGACGACGGTGCCGATGTCGCGGCCCACCATCACCACCCGCCCGGCCAGGGCAATCCGGCGTTGCTGTCGCACCATCGCCGCACGCACACCGCGATAGGCAGCCACGGCCGAGACATCGGCCACCACCTCCGGGCTGCGAATCTGCCAGGTGATGTCTTCGCCTTCGACCAACACGGTGTATTGCCGTCCGTCGTCCACCGTGGGTGGCAGGATGTCGATCGTGATCGCCTCGGCCAGGGCGGTGATCCGGGCCTCGTCGTCGATGGCGAGGCCGCGGGCCAGCGCCGCCTGCGTCACAGCCCGGTACATGGCCCCGGTGTCGAAATAGAGGAAACCGAGTCGCCGGGCCAGGCGCTCGCCGACGGTGCTCTTGCCGGAGGCAACGGGGCCATCGATGGCAATGACGGCGGCAGGTGGGGAGAGGGTGGGGTCAGTCATCGCTCTTGGGGGGAGGGGCGGGTTGGTTTTTGATCGCCTCGATCGCCCGGCGCTGGCGGGCGGTCAACAGCCGCCACTGGCCCGGCCCCAGGTCGCCGATGTGCAGCGAGGCAATGCGCACCCGGATCAGCCGCAGGACATCGAGATCGACCGCCTCGCACATCCGCCGGAGCTGGCGTTTGCGGCCTTCGTGCAACAGGAACACGAGCCAGGTGTGCCGCGGGTCAGGCTCGGCCTCGACCCAAAAACGCTGCTCGGCGGGGATATGGGCCAGGGGGCGCACCTGGGCCGCGGCCAGACCATCCTCCAGTTCCACCCCCTTCTGCAGCTTGCGGAGGGCCGGGGCCGGCACCCGCCCGCGAATCTGCACCCAATATTCCTTCTCGTGCTCGAACGAAGGGTGGGTGAGGCGATAGGTGAGGTCGCCGTCATCGCTCAGCAACATCAGCCCCTCGCTATCCATGTCCAGCCGCCCCACCGGATACAGCAGCCGGTATTCGGGCGGCGTCAGATCGAAGACAGTGGGCCGGCCCCCAGGGTCGCGGCGGGTGGAGAGATAGCCGGCGGGCTTGTTCAGCGTCAGGGTGATCGGCTCGGCCGCCGTCAGGACAATCTCGCGCCCGTTCACCAGCACCCGGTCGCGACCGGGGATGACGCTGACCCCCATCGTATACACCGTGCGGCCATTGACCTGCACCCGCCCCTGGATGATCAACTCATCGGCGCCGCGTCGCGAGGCAACGCCGGCGTGGGCCAGAAATTTGTTCAGTCGCATGGGTTCAGGTGGATTAGACATCTCTCTTCTCTCGTAGTAACGACTTTAGTCGTTATTCTCATTATCGTCGCCTTGCTTCTCGTAGTAACGACTTTAGTCGTTATTTTACCCTCATAAACTCAATCCCCGTCTCAATCAACTTCTCCTCACCCAACCACACCCGCAACACACCGCTGGGCTGATTGGCCTCGTCGAAGCTGACCTGCCGAACCATGCGGAGTTGGCTGGCCTGCCAACGTGTGAGGAAAAGCGGCTGCGCAGGCGTCCGCAGCATGTACACCGCCCCATCGGGCGCGGTGATGCGGTTGAGAACATCATGGCCCAGGCCAACATCCCGCCAAAGCCAGTGCCCAAAATAGAAATCGAGCAGCCGCCCGGCTTCGGCGTAGCGGTCGGGGCTGTTCATCACCACGGCCAGGGCATCGCCCGATGGGCGTTTGGCGGCGGCGATGAGCACCTGTCCGGCGGCGTCGGTCGTCCCGGTCTTGACGCCATAAGCGCCATCATAAACGCCCAGCAATTCGTTGGTATTCTGCAGCGTGTAACCGCCAACCTGAGCGGTGGGCTGGCCGACGATGCTGGCGATGAGGGGGTTTGCCAGCGCCCGGCGGCCCAGCGCCGCCAGATCGAGGGCGCTGCTGGCATGGCCGGGAGCGTCGAAGCCGGTGGGGTTGGCAAAATGGGTCTGATTCAGACCCCATTCGGCGGCCTGCTGGTTCATCCGGGCCACAAAACCGGCTTCGTCGCCTTCGGCAGCCAGGGCCAGAGCGGTGGCGGCATCGTTGCCCGATGGCAGCAAAGCGCCGTAGAGCAAGGTCAGCACATCCACCTGCTCGCCGGCCGACAGGCCCATGCTGGCCCCACCTACCAGCGCTGCCCCCGGCACGCCGACGACCTGATCCGGCGACAGCGATTTCAGTGCCTCCAGAACGGTCATCAGCTTGGTGGTGCTGGCCATCGGCAAGGGCATGGTGCCGTTCTTGGCGAACAGGGTGGCGTTGCTGGCCCGATCCACCAACGCCGCCGACGATGCCTGCACCGCCGGCCCCTGCTGCTCGGCCACCATCGCTGCAATCTGCCCGCCGCTGACGCGCAGAGGAAAGTCGCTGTGCCCGCTGACGATGACGGGCGGGCCGGCTGCCAAGCACAACAGCGCCAGAACCACCACCAGCAGGGCAGCCCCAACCGGAAGCGCACCAGAACCGATCTGGCGCCAGCCAGATGGCGAATGCGCGGGTGTCGTTGGCGATGTAGCCTTCATCGCCGGGCATGGTATCATGGGCCGCACGAAACCCGGAAAGAGAACGACGGCGATCAATGGTAATTGGTGATTGGTTATTGGTTGTTGGTGATTGTCGGTGCGGAATCCGTTACCCGTCACCTGCCATCCGTCACCTGCCACCCGCCATCCTTCGTTACACTCAGAGCCTGCCCTTTGCGGAGCGAAGGGACAACCTCTGCCACCTGTCTACTTGTCTACCTGCGACTTGCGATCCTTCGCTTCACTCAGGACAAGCTCTGCCACTTGCCACTTGCCACCTGCGACTTGCGATCCTTCGCTTCACTCAGGACAAGCTCTGCCACCTGCCACCTGCCACCTGCGATCCTTCGCTTCACTCAGGACAAGCTCTGCCACCTGCCCCCTGCCCCCCCCATGCCCTTCCGCTACACCCTCCACGCCACTGACGGACTGGCCCGTTTGGGCGTGTTCAGCACCCCGCACGGCGACATCCGCACCCCCGCCTTCGCGCCAGTCGGCACGCAAGCCACCGTCAAAACCCTCAGCCCTGAAGAAGTGCGTGGGGTGGGCGCCGACATGGTGTTGGCGAACACCTACCATCTCTACCTGCGCCCCGGCGCCGACCAGGTGGCGCGCTTCGGCGGATTGCACGGATTCATGAGTTGGGAGGGGCCTATCCTCACCGATAGCGGCGGGTTTCAAGTCTTTTCGCTCAGCAAACTGCGCAAAGTCGACGCCGATGGCGTCACGTTTCAGTCACACATCGACGGCAGCCGCCATCGTTTCACCGCCGAAATGGTGATGGAGGTGCAGGCCAAACTAGGCGCCGACATCATCATGTGCTTCGACGAATGCGCCGACCCCCTCGACCGGGCCTACAACGAGCGGGCACTGGAGCGAACGCACGCTTGGGCTGCCCGGTGCGCCCACTCCCAGCGCCGTCCCGATGCCCAGGCCCTGTTCGGCATCGTCCAGGGCGGCATCTTCGAGGACCTCCGCCAACAGAGCGCCGCTGCCCTTGCCGCCCTCGACCTACCCGGCTATGCTATCGGCGGGCTGGCCGTGGGTGAGACCAAGCCGCAGATGTACGCCACCCTCGATGCCACCCTGCCCTTCGTCCCTGCCGACCGCCCGCGCTACCTCATGGGTGTGGGCGCTCCCGATGACATCGTCGAAGCTGTCGCCCGCGGCATCGACCTCTTCGATTCGGTCCTCCCCACCCGCGTCGCCCGCCACGGCGCCTTCTTCACCGCCCACGGCCGGCGCAACCTGCGCAACGCCCGCTTCGCCGACGAGACCGGCCCGCTCGAACCCGGCTGTGATTGCTATGCCTGCACCCGTTTCAGCGCCGCCTACGTCCACCACCTCATCCGCGCCGAAGAAATCTTCGGCTTGCGCCTCACCACCCTCCACAACCTCCGCTTCCTCCAGCGGCTGATGCAAGCGATCCGCGACCACATCGCCGCCGGTACATTCGACGCTTTCAAAACCTCGTTTCTGAGCGAGTACGTTGCGAAACGTGATCTTTGAGTGGTTCGTGTTCCGTGTTCCGTGGTTCGTGTTCCGTGGTTCGTGTTCCGTGTTCCGTGGTTCGTGTTCCGTATTCCGTATTGCACAAATCACTCCATAATACGCAACACGCAATATGCACTACGCATCAAATATCGCACAATACCAATAACCAATCTCCAATAACCAATCTCCAATAACCAATCTCCAACCATGTCCATCCTCGAAGCCATCATCCTCGGCCTGGTTCAAGGCCTGACCGAATTCCTCCCTGTCAGTTCCTCCGCTCATCTCGTCCTCGTCCCCTGGTGGTTGGGGTGGACGCCTCCTCCTCTCGCCTTCGACACCACCCTGCATCTCGGCACCCTACTGGCCGTGCTGGCCTATTTCTGGCGCGACTGGTGGGAATTGGCCCAGGCTGTGCTCGACCGGCTGCGCGGCCGGGGTGACGAGGCCAAATGGCGGCTGGCGCTTGCCATCGTCATCGGCGTCATCCCCGCTGCCGTCATCGGCTATCTGTTCGAGAGTTTCTTCGAGGCCATGTTCAGCCAACCGACGCTGGTGGCGGCCATGTTGCTCGTCACCGGCGCCATCCTCATCCTTGCCGAAACCTGGAAACGAGGCGGCCTGCCGTTGGCGAACATCCGTCTCAGCGATGCCGCCGTCATCGGCCTGGCCCAGGCCGCAGCCATCATCCCCGGCATCAGCCGCAGCGGCGCCACCATCGCCGCCGGCCTGCTGCGCGGCCTCGACCGCCCCGCCGCCGCCCGCTACTCCTTCCTGCTCAGCGCCCCCATCATCTTCGGCGCCGGCGTGTTCCAGATCAAAAACCTGGCCGGCGCCGGCATCGACGCCATCGGCCTGACCCCCCTCCTCATTGGCTTCCTGGTCGCCGCCATCAGCGGCTTCCTGGCCATCCGCTTCCTCATGCGCTTCGTACAGACCCGCAGCCTCTACCTCTTCGCCGTCTATGTCTGGCTCTTCGGCCTCCTGTCATTGCTGCGGGCGCTCCTGTAAGATCGGCGTCCGCCTTCTCGCCCTCCTGTTCCTCCTCTCCCTCACGGCCTGCACCCGCGGCCCGGCATCGCCGACGCCAACACCAAAGCCGTTGCGCGGGGCAGGCAGCGCCGTGATGACCGACCTCTGGCCCACCCTGGCCGCCGAATTCGCCCAAGGCCGCGTCGACCAGACCCCTCGCTACGAAGCCATTCCCAGCGGCCTGGCCGTGGACGAGCTGGCCGCCGGCAAGTGGGACTTTGCCATCAGCGCCGACCCCACCGCCAGAGAACGCCATCCCGACCTGAACTACACAGCCATCGCCGCCGACGCCCTGGCCATCCTCGTCCATCCCCGCACCCAGCTCCCCAACCTCAGCCTTACCCAGGCCCGCGACCTCTTCGGCGGCTACGTCAAGGACTGGTCGGAGCTGGGCGCTGGCGGCGGCGAGGTGCAACTGGTCGGGCGGGAGGAGGGCAGCGGCGCCCGCAGCCTTTTCGCGAGCGTGGTCATGGGCGAGCGACCCCTCGCCCTGACAGTCCTGCTCATGCCGGACGACGCCGAAATCGTGGACTACATCGCCAGCCATCCCGGCGCCGTCGGCTTTGCCAGCGAGCGCGTTGCCAGGGGCCGGCCCGCGACCATCGTCGCGCTTGAAGACCTGCGCCCGGGTCAGAATGGCTACCCCCTCGCCCGCGCCATCGACCTCGTCCTCCCGCCCTCCCCCACGCCCGCCGCCCTGGCCCTGCGCGACTTCCTACTCTCTGCCCAAGCCCAGCGCCACCTCCTCCCCCCCTAACACCCCTAACACCCCCCGCCTCGCCCCTCTCCCGCTCCACCCCCCACGTTTCACCCCTCACGTTTCACCCCTCACGTTTCACGCCTCACCCCTCACGTTTCACGCCTCACCCCTCACGTTTCACGCACCACGCACCACGCACCCCCCATGACCCCATCCATCCTCATCATCGGCGGCGGCATGGCCGGCGTCGCCAGCGCCTGGTTCCTCGCCCAAAGCGGCGCTCGCGTCCTCCTGCTCGAACGGGGCAAAACCTTCGGCTGGCTGACCACGGGCGCCTCGTTGCAGGCCGTGCGCGCCCAGTTCAGCGACCCGGTCAACATCGCCTTCATGACCGACAGCCTGGCCTTCTACGAGCAATTCGGCCAGCGCCTCGACCTGCCCGGCTACGACATCGGCTTCCACCAGCAGGGCTACCTCTTCATCACCTCCGAAGAAGCCGCCATCCCCGCCCTGCGCCAGCGCGTTGCCTTCCAACACCGCCACGGCCTGAGCGACGTCGAATTCCTGGAGCACGACGAACTGCACCACCGCTTCCCCTTCCTCGCGCCCGAAGCCCTGGCCGCCACCTTCCGCCAGCGCGATGGCTGGCTCTCGGCCCACGAGGCCCTTGATGGCTTCCGGCGGGCGGCGCGGCGGCTGGACGACGGCCGGCGGGCCGAATTCCGGTTGAACACAAGCGTCGAGGGCTTCATCCAGGCCGGCGGCCGGGTGACGGGGGTGATCACCCCGGATGGGAGGCTCGAAGCCGACGCAGTGGTGATCGCCTGCGGCCCCTTCAGCGGGCTGGTGGCGCAGATGGCGGGGGGCGAGTTGTCCATCGAGGCCGTCCGCCGGCACCGACTGGTCATCGGCGAGCACCATCTCATCCCCGGTTGGGCGCCCATGACCATCGACCACGACACCGGCGCCCATTGGCGACCGGAGGGGCCGGGTGCGGCCCTGGCCTGGGCCGAACCAGAGCCAGCCACACCGCCCAGCTTCGACGTGCGCCCCGACCCGAACTTCCCCTTCCGCATGTTGGAGGGCGTCTACCGGCTCTGCCCATTTTGGGGCGACGTGGCCGAGACGCTGCCGCGCAGCCAGGTCTTCCTCCACGCCGGCCAATATGACATGACGCCCGACCACAACCCGCTCATCGGCCCGGTGCCCGGCCTCGAGGGGCTGTGGGTCAACGCCGGTTACAGCGGGCACGGCGTCATGGCGGCGCCCGGCGGCGCCCGCCTGTTGGCCGACCTGCTGATCGGCGCCCGGCCGCTCGCCGGCAACCCCTTTGCGCCCGACCGCCCCTTCGCCCACGAGGGCGAGGCCGAGAAGATGGTGATCTAAAATGTCCGCGCCTCGCTGCCAAACCAGCTCGAACAGATCAGCCAATGACTTGACCGCCCTGGTTTGGACACTTTACAGTTGCGTCGCAACCGCGGGTCTAAACGACTCATAAGCTGGATTGCCTTCTACGCAAGTTGTTCCGCGCTCGACCGATAATGCGCCACCGCCCGTGCGATCATCTCCCTCAGCGTCGCTAGATCGACATCGTCGAGCCTCTTGAGATACAGACAGCCCTTACCTGTGGCGTGCTTGCCCAGCTTCTGCAACAGCTCGCCGTGCTGCTCCAATCCGGGCATGAAATACAGCGTCAGGTTCTGCTTGCGCGGTGAGAAGCCGATGACGAACCAGTCGCCCTCACGGCCGCTGGCATACTTGTAGTGATAGCTGCCAAAACCGACGATGGCATCGCCCCACATCCTCGGTTCCTCGCTCGAGATTTCCTGCATCATCGCCAGGATGGTGAAGGCGTCGCCGCGTTTCCTCTCGTCGGCGACGCCGTTCAGAAAGGCTTCGACGCTGGCATCGTTCAGTTTTGTCTTCAATTCTGCCACTTCTTGCCTCCACTTGGGTCTGCGAATAGGAGTGTGTGCAAACATCTCTCGGCATCATCTGCAAGAGCGGAGCGGTATTCTGCCACAAGTGGCGGTTGCAGACCAAGCGGATGACGGCACACCCGGTTTCTGCTTGCGCCTGCGGCAAGCGCCCGACTACAATCGACCCCACTCACCTCACACCCTGGCAGGAGCCTCATGTCCACACCTCCCCACTTCGAGATCGGCGTCTATTCCTTCGTCGAACTGACGCCCGACCCGCGCACCGGCGCCCTCATCAGCCCAGCTGAGCGGATGCAGAACCTGCTCGAGACCATCGTCCTGGCCGACCAGGTCGGGCTGGATGTCTATGGCATCGGCGAACACCACCGCCCCGATTTCGTTTCCTCGGCCCCGGCCGTCATCCTGGCCGCGGCCGCCGCCCGCACCAGCGCCATCCGCCTCACCAGCGCCGTCACCGTCCTCAGCTCCGACGACCCCGTGCGCGTCTTCCAGGACTTCGCCACCCTCGACCTGCTGTCGGCGGGCCGGGCCGAGATCATGGCCGGGCGCGGCTCGTTCATCGAATCCTTCCCGCTCTTCGGCTACGACCTCAAAGACTACGACGCCCTCTTTGCCGAGAAGCTGGACATGCTGCTGAAACTCCGCCAGAGCGAACGCCTGACCTGGTCGGGAACATTCCGGGCGCCGATCGCCAATTTGGGCGTCTATCCCCGGCCGGTGCAGCAGCCCCTGCCGGTGTGGATCGCCGTCGGCGGCACACCAGCCTCGGTGGTGCGGGCCGGGAGCCTGGGCTTGCCCCTGGCCCTGGCCATCATCGGCGGCCTGCCCGAACGTTTCCAGCCGCTGGCCGACCTCTATCGCCAGGCCGGCCGTCGCGCCGGCCACCCCCCCGACCGGCTGCGGCTCAGCATCAATTCCCACGGCTTCATCGGCGACGACGGCGACCGGGCCGCCGACGAGTACTTCCCCAGCCTGTCGGTAGTGATGAACAAGATCGGGCGCGAGCGGGGTTGGGCGCCCTTCAGCCGCCAGCAGTTCGACTTCTCGCGCACCCTGCGCGGCTCCGACTTCATCGGCAGCCCGGATGAGATCATCGCCAAAATCCTCTTCCAACACGAGCTCTTCGGCCACGACCGCTTTCTGATCCAACTCGGCGTGGGCAGCCTCGCCCACGACACGACCATGCGGGCGATCGAACTGCTGGGGACGCGCATCGCCCCGGTGGTACGCGAGGAAATCCGGCGGCGGATCGGCGGCTAAATCAGCCCGCGTGCAACCATTTCTCCACCCAGGCCGCATCCATCCGCTGGAGTCGCGCTTTTTTCAGATTCTCGCGCATGACCCATTGGATATCACGGTTTGGGTTGGTCAGCCATTTCCCCATCAGCGGTTTGCCGTCGGCAGGCAAGGCGGCCACAGCCACGCTCCAACAGTAGCCCAGCCCCTTGCGCAATGCCAGCAGATCTTCAGAAGAATGCGGGCGATCCACCGTCAAGAAGACGGTGATCAGGTCGAGAAGCGCCAGGGCGGCGGCGGCATGGCGGGGTTGAGCCAACAAGCGTGGCTCGCAGATGGCTGCCGCTGCCGCCCGTTGTTCCAGCGGCGTTCCCTGCGCCCAGCTCTGCATCGCGGCCAACAGACGATCCATATCCGCGTCGCCCAGCCGCTGCAAGGCCATCGCCACACCTTCGCGCAGCCGCCAGCGCGGGTCCGCAGCACAACGGCGGAGCGTTTGCAGATGTTCGTCTTCACCCTCGGCCAGCAGCCGCCCCAACCCGACGACGCCGCAGAAAGCCAGGAATTCGTAGGGCGAATTGGTGGGGGCAAGGTCGGCGGTGTAGGTCAGATAACGCCGAAAGAGGGGCAAATCTCCCTCATCCGCCACTACCTGGGCCAGTTCGAGGTTCCCGCGCGGCCCCGGCAGCCCCGATTCCTGCAAGAGATAGGCATCCCACGAGTCGAGCGTATGCAGTTTGCGGCGATAGTCGTCGGCCTTGCTCATGAGCCACTCCGGTCAGGGCATCGGCTTGTCGAGAGAGAAACCCAGAAAGGCGGCATAGGTCTCCGCCGCCTGCACATAGGCCTGGTGCTGCCAGCGGTTGGGCGGGCGGAACCAGGCGGGCGAGACCACAACCGCCGTCTTTTTCAGCGTCCTTTTCCACACGCCCACCACCTGGCCATCGATGACGATGGCCGGGTTCAGAAGGCCGCCGCCAGCGTTGATCGCTTTGACGAAGGCGGGGTCGAGCACGGCGTCACGGTTTTTGTAGCCGACCAGGTACTCATCGAAGGCTGGAAGCAACACGGGCGGGAGCAGAGCGGCGGGCGGGGGCGCGGAGGCCGATCTCCAGGTGGTCTGGCCGCCGATGACCTCAGAAGACAGGTGCGAGCGGGCGCTCTCGACGCCTGCCCTGGCCTCGGCCAGCGTCAGCCCGGCCCACCAACTGAAGTCCGCCAGCGCCGCCGGGCCGTGACTGCTGAAGTAGCGCCGGGAAAGCTCGGCCAGGGCTTCGTCGCGAGGCCTGGTCGGTGTGGGCGGCAGCCACTCATCCAACAGCACAAAGCGCTGCTGCTTGCCCTCGCGGACGCCAAAGCACAACAGCCCTTCTTGCGCCAGCCGCCCCAAAACGTGGATGCCTCGCTGCCCGGCGGTGGCAATCCCGCCCGCTTCCAGCACCCCATACAGGGCCTCGCGGCGCAACTGCCTGCCGCCCTGGAGCGCGGCAATCAGAAGGTCGCGAGCGCGAGCGAAATCGGCTTCCTCCAGGCCCAGCTGCCGGTGACGTCCGGCGGCGGCGGCGATGGCGCGGGGAGTCAGAAGGGCGAGCAACCAGCGCACATCCTCCGCCGCAGCCAGATGCAAGGTTCCCCGCGCCGGCCAGGTGCGGACGAGGCGCCGCTCGACCAGCGCCTGCTCGACCGCAGCCTCGCTTGCTTCCTCCATCCGCACGCCCACCGCCCACAGCGCCGCCAGATAATCCTGGGCCTGAACCATGCCCATCCAGCGCACCACCTCCTCCGGCTGCCGAAAACCGACGCTGGCAAGATGGTGACTGTTGAACCGGTGATGGGCGATCATGATTCCCCCAGACGCCTGGCAGAGGGGCCCGGCCGCGACCTCATTGCTTCTTGAATCGATTCCTGATCGCCAGCACAAGGGCAAAAAGGATGAGCACCAGGGTGGCAAGGGCGAAGACCCATTTGACCACCGTAAACAGGATCGTCGCCCAGGCCAGCAACCCCGATGTGTTCGGATAGATCGAGAGCAAGGCCACGATGCCGAGATTCTCGAGCAGGTCGAAGAGCCAGGCGCCGACGGGAACGAGGTTCAGCCGCCGGGCGCTGCTGCCGCTGGCAAAGGCGCGCTGGAGCAGCCAGGAAAGGAGGAGGGCGAAGAAGAGCGTGTAGACGATGGGATAGAGGATGTCGGCCGTCAACTCGACCAGCCGATATGAGGCCCGGCCCGCCTCGCCATAGGCCTCGATCATGGCATTGATCTGTGCGGGTGTGGAAAAGAAGCGCAGGTCGATGGGGCCGACGCCGCCCGACAAGGCTTCGAGGCTGGCCTGTATCCGCGGCAGAATGACGCCCATGAACAGGGCATCGAGGATGGCGAAGATCACGATCAGCCAGCCTTTGGTGTAGCGATGAAACAGATGGGACAGTCTGACGAACATCATTTCCTCCGGGAAGAGTGGGGGCGGGGTTGGCCCGGACAATGAGTGTGGGTGGATGTCAGGCAAGGTGAGGTGGGGATGATCAAAGAGCGTCGGCGGGCGGGCGCCATTCGTTGGCGCGGAGGTTCTGCGCCGCCAGGCGGGCGGTCTGCTCGATGCGTCGGGCGCGGGTTTCCGGTTTCTTGGCGCTGGCGATCCAGGCCAGGATGGCGAGCCTGGCCGAGCGAGGAAAGGCGTCGAAATGGAGCCGGGCGGGTTCGTATGCGGCCAGGGCCGCAGCCAGGTCGGGCGGGATGGTCAGGGTCTCGAGCTCATCCAGCGCCGTCCAGGCGCCGCTCTTCTTGGCGGCTTCGATCTTGGCCAGCCCGGCCGGCGTCATCGCCCCGGCCTGAATCAGTCGCTCCACCCGCTCTTTGTTCGACCGCGACCAGATCGACCCGGCGCGACGCGGCGCGAACCACAGCCGCGAGCGTTCAGCATCGAGCACGTTCAAGGTGCTGTCGATCCAGCCGAAACAAAGCGCCTCTTCGACCGCTTCCTCGTACTCGAGGCGCGGCTGGCCGGTGGCCCTCTTGTAGCTCACCAGCCAGACGCCTTCGGTTTCAGCGTGGTGCTCGGCCAGCCACTGCCGCCATTCGGCGCGAGAAAGGGGATGGATGCTGCGTTTTTCGCTAGTTTTTGCCGGCATATCGAGGCTCAGAACTTGACGTTCCCTTGTGTGCGTCCGCGTCGATCAACCATGTTACTGACTCCAGACAAGCGCTCGCTCCAGCGCCTGTTCCAAATCAACCAGGGCCAGAACTCTTTCAAGTATCCATCTCATTATCGCGCTTCCCCTCCTGCGTGCAAATGAGTGCGCGGGCAGAGGGTGGCAGTTCAGTGATCCGCCCATCCCCCCAATCCGCCCATCCCAATCCGCCCATCTCCCCAATCCGCCCATCTCCCCCAATCCGCCCATCCCCCCAATCCGCCCATCCCAATCCGCCCATCCCCCCAATCCGCCCATCTCCCCCAATCCGCCCATCTCCCCCAATCCGCCCATCCCCCCAATCCGCCCACATGATAATCGCCCCACGCGTTGGAGCCTTCGCCACCGCCGCGGTAAAATAGCCAGGCTCCACTCCCATTTCTACTATGTCCTCCACTCGCGCCCCCAACCCCCTCCTAGCCGGTCTTGGCGCCGGCCTCCTCCTCTTTGGCCTCACCCTCTGCACGGTTGGCATCTTCACCATGCCGGCCCTGGCGAGGGTGCTCAACATCGGCGGCAGTTCAGGCCAAACCTGGTCGCCGCCTGAGCCGATCGAGCCAGCTCCCACCCTGGCGCCCGCCGGCGGGACCGAACCCACCCTCGAACCCGCCCCCACCGCCGAAGCCACCCCGACCATCGTCCTGCCCACGCCGTCCGGCCCGCAGACCTTCCAGATCGGCGACACGGCCATGAACATCAACGACGGCGCCGTCAACCTGCGCAAGACGCCCGGCTACCAAAACAAGCCCGCCTCCGACCGCATCACCCTCGTCCCCCAGGGTGAGCGCCTGCTCATCGTCGGCGGCCCGGCCGAAGCCGATGGCCTGGTGTGGTGGAATGTGGAATGGCAGGGGCAGAACGGCTGGATGGCCGAAACCCGCGCCAGCGGCGGCCGCATCCTCGCCCCTGCCACCTCCCAATAACGGCGAAGACCCTGACCACAACGCGAATTCGCGCCAGCCAGGGTCTTCCCCAACATTTGTCGGCTTGCTCTAACCGCACGGCGGCCCCACGAGCGCCGTCGGGTGGCGGTTCTACTTACTTGGCGACTGGAGCGGCGAGACGAGGGTCTGGTTGCCGGGGGCCAGTGTGGGAGCCGGGGTGGCGATGGCCGTGGTGGGTCTGGCCGGAGAACCGGGGTTGACGGTCGGTTCCTTATCGCCGCGGTCGCGGCAGGCAGCCAGCGTCAGGGCCAGCAGCACGATCAAGACGAGAGAGCGCAGGGTGGTGAGCTTCAACGAGAATCCTCCAGAAAGGGGCGAATGGCAAGTAGATGCGACTTGACTCGGCGGAGCTTAACACAAGCGTTGCGGCATTGCCAAGCCGAACCGAAGCCTGACCACCGGCGCTGGTCAGGCCAGCGTCTCGATCAAAGCCGCATCCAGACGGGCCAATCGCTGCCGCAAGCGCGCTGTCTCGTCAACCGCGCCCGAGTCGGCGCCGATGCCCTCTAGCCGGTGTTTGTAGAAAGCCAACTCGGTGGCCGCGTGCTGGAATTCGTGCTGGATACGAGCGCAGCGCCGGTCGCGGCCGCCAGCCAGCGCCACCCACCCCCCGCACCGCTGCGCTGCGCCCTGGGCAAAGCGATAGCCATCCTCGCTCAGCACCGCCGGCACCTCGTCGGCCAGATAGGTGCGGATCCAACCCTTCTCTTTGCGCCAGGCCGCGACGATGATCACGACCAGCACGATGACGCCGCCCCAACTGAGCAAGACGTCAAACAGCAATAGGGCCGGCGCAAACGGAGTCAGCAGCGATACCAGGTTGTGCAGCCCGTGGACGACGATAGCAGCGGCCAGACCGAACAGGGCGAGAAGCCAGCGTCCGCCGGTGGTCGGGCGGGTTGTCAGCGCATAGCCCAAAACTGCGCCCAGGATGGCAGAGTAGAAGGCATGGTTGAGGCCGAAAACCACCGTGCGCAGAAAGGCCACCACCGGCCAGTTGGCGCCATTCTGCTCGATGGCCACCTGCAAAAAATAGAGGAAGTTCTCGGTCATGCCAAAGCCGATCCCCACCAGCGCGCCGTAGATGATCCCGTCCAACGTACTATCGATCTCGCGTGCGAAAAAGACAGCGATCCCGACCAGCGCCAACCCTTTGGCGATCTCCTCCACCACCGGCGCCACCAAGGCGCCGTGGAACAGACTGTTGCGCAGACCGGTGTCGAAAACCGCCTGCGGCCCCTGCAACAACACCGCCCCCGCCACCGACAGCAGGATGGCCGGGATCGCGCCCCACAAGAAGGCCGTCGTCAGCAACCAACCTGGCTCGCGCTCGTAGCGGTCGCTCCACCAGACCGCAACCACATAGACGATGGCCGGAACCACCGCCGCAACAACCGAAAGCGGGATGAGGGAGGACATGGGAAATGCGGATTGCGGATTGCGGAACGTGAGGAGTGAAATGTGAGGAGTGAAACGTGAGGAGTGAAACGTGAGGAGTGAAACGTGAGGAGTGAAACGTGAGGAGTGAAACGTGAGGAGTGAAACGTGAGGAGTGAAACGTGAGGAGTGAAACGTGAGGAGTGAAACGTGAGGAGTGAACCTTGCCACTTGCCACTTGCCACTTGCCACCTGCGATCCTTCGTTTCACTCAGGACAAGCTCTGCTACCTGCGACCTGCCCCCCCTACCTCCCCCTCTTCACCATCGCCGCGTAGCGCGAGAAGAGGCGAACGTGGGCGCCGCTCAGCCGGGCCTGGAAGGTGGCCTGAGCCAGGCTGCGGCGAAAGCTCTCGGCATCGTCGAAAGGCGGCATCAGCGTCACCGCCGTCCCGATCTCGCCGGCGGTGTGGGCATCCGAGCTGGCGTGCATCAGCTTGCCATAGTCCTCGGCCAGCCGGCGGGCGGCCTCGTTCGGGTCGGGGCGCAGACATCGGGCGTTGAACACCTCCAGCGCGTCCACCTGCTCGATGATACTCAGCGTCGCCTCCAGCCCCATGGCCGAACTCCCGCGCGAGGGGTCGAGCGGGTGCGAAAGACTGATCACCGCCCCCTGCCCGCGCAAGCGACGGATCGTCTCCTCTGGCGACAGGCCTTTGGGCACTTCTTCGCTCAGGAACCAGGCCAGGATCTCGCCGGCGGTGGTCTTGATCTCCTCGCCGACGATCACCAGATCGGGGGCCAGGCTGCGCACGGCCAGCGCCCCGGCGATGTTGTTGTGCTCGGTGATGGCGATACGGTCGATGCCGCGCTGGCGACAGGCTGCGACGATAGCCTGGGGCCTGGTCAGCGAGTCGGGCGAGAACATGGTGTGGCAGTGCAACTCCACCCGCCACAGCGTCGATGAGGTCGCAGTCATGTTCAGATGCTCCCGGCAAGGCCTGGCGCCGGCGTTTCGGCGGCGACGATCTCCGTCTCCTGACTCACCCCCAGCTGCCGGAACACGATCACCATTGCCGCCAGACCGAGGCCGACGCCGAACCACAGCGTGAAGAAACGGATGATCAACGTCGCTGCCACTGCCATCCCCGTCGAAACGCTCAACAGCCCCACCAGCAGCCCGGTGAGAGAAATATCGGTCGCGCCCAGGCCGCCCGGCAGGAAACTCACGGCGCCAATGAGGGTGGAGGTAGCCAGGGTGAAAGTGGAGACCAGGAGCAGCTCCTGTCCCGGCCTCTGCCCTAGCCCAACCAGAGTGAAGTACAAGGCCAGGCACTCGCACCCCCACGAAACCACGCCCAACCCCACCGACAGGGCTAGGTTGCGCAGCCCGAACAGATCAAAGGTGCTCTCGTAGGCCGTGGCCAGAAACGGCTCGAACCGGCCCACCAGCGGCAACCTTCGCCACTGGCGCAAACCCCACCCCACCAGCCGCCGCCAGCGCGTCAGCAGCACGAAAACCAGCATCGCCGCCGCCACCCCCACCACCACCCAGGTCGGCATCCCCCCCGGCGCGAAGGTGAGCAACCCGGCCAGAGCGAGGACGAACATCGCCAGGCCATCGCTGATGCGCTCAGCCAGGACGACAGGGGCCGAGCGGGCGATGGGCGTGCCGTTGCTGGCTCTGAGCAAGAAGCTCTTCAACAACTCGCCCACCTTGCCCGGCGTCAGCACCATCGGGAACCCGGCCACAAAGATGCCCAGGCTGCGCCGCCAGGGCAGGGCCGCAGCGATGATGCGCAGATACCACTGCCATTTCAAGAACCGCAGCCCATAGTTGCACAGCGTCAGCGCCAGGATCAGGGGCGCCAAACGCCAGTCGAACGCGGCCAGATGCTCGACCAGCGCCCGCGCGTCGCCCCACAGCGCCAGACCAGCCGCCACCAGGATGCCAAAGAAGACACCCCACAGCAGCTTGCGGCGCAGGTCGCGGATGTGCATGGGCCGGAACTATTCTTCCTCTTCTTCCTTGCGCTCGCGTTGGGCGCTGGCGATGATGCCCTGGGCCAGATGGCTGGGCACCGGCTCGTAGCGCAGGAATTCGACTGCATAGATGCCCCGGCCCTGCGTCATCGAGCGCAGATCGTTGGCATAGCGGAGCAGTTCAGCAAACGGCGCCTCCGCCGTGATCACACTCTTACCGCGCACCGAATCCATGCCCTGCACGCGCGCCCGGCGGGTGTTGAGGTCGCCCAGGATGTCGCCCATGTTGCCTTCGGGGACGGTGATCTCGACCTTGTAGATCGGCTCCAGGAAGACCGGGCCGGCCTCCATGAAGGCTTTCTTGAATGCCTCGCGCCCGGCGATCTGGAAGGCGATGTCTTTCGAGTCCACCGGGTGCTCTTTGCCGTCGAACACGGCCACCGCCACATCCACCACCGGATAGCCGGCCAGAGGGCCGTTCTCCAGCACCTGCCGGATGCCTTTCTCGATCGAAGGCTGGAAGCTGGACGAGATCGCCCCGCCGAACACCTCCCAGGTGTAGGTCAGACCGGTGCCCTCGGCGCCTCTCTCCACCCGCAGATGGACTTCGCCGAACTGGCCGGCGCCGCCGGTCTGCTTCTTGTGGCGGTGCATCGACGAGGCCGAACGCAACACCGTCTCGCGATACGAGACCTTGGGCACCGATGTCTCGACATTGACGCCGAATTTGTTCTTCAGGCGGTTGACGGCGATGGTGATGTGGACATCGCCCATGCCCGAAAGGATGAGTTGGCGGATGCTGGGGTCATTGTTCCAGCGCAGGGTGGGGTCTTCCTCCACCAGCCGGGTCAGGGCAGAACTGATCTTGGCGCTATCGGCCTGGGTGGCGGGGGCCACGGCCACGCTGTAGAGCGGGCTGGGGAAAGCGGGCGGGGGCAGGATGATGTGACTGCCCTTCTCTACCAGCGTGTCGCCCGTGGCAGTGACGCCCAGTTTGGCGGCGGCGGCGATGTCGCCGGGGGTCAGGCCCTCGAGTGGCAATTGTTCTTTGCCGCGCAAGCTGAAGATCTGGCCCAGGCGCTCGTCGGCGTGCTTCTGGACGTTGTGCAGGCGCACATCGCCGTGCAACGAGCCGCTGAACAGGCGGAAAAGGGTGATCCGGCCCACGAAAGGGTCGGCCACGGTCTTGAAGACCAGAGCCGCCACCGGCCCACTCGCCTCGCCCTTCAGCTCGATGCTGACGCCATTCTGCTCGGCCGCATAGGGGCCGGCTTCGGCCGGCGAGGGCGTCAGGGCCAGCAAGGTGTTCATCAGGGCCTGGATGCCCTGTTCGGTGGTGGCCGATGCGCACAGCACCGGCGTCACCTTGCAGCTGCGGATGGCCGCCGTCAGGCCGGAGGCGATTTCATCGGCGCTCAGTTGTTCGCCATCCAGATACTTCAACAACAATTCGTCATCGCTCTCGGCAGCAGCCTCGGCCACGGCATTCTTTGCCAGTTCCAGGTCGTCGGCCATCCCCGCCGGCGCCTCGGCCACCTTGCCCTCCTTGCCCAGATAGGCTTTGCCATCCAGCACCGAAACCACGCCCTTGAAGCTCGATTGGCTGCCAACCGGCAACAGCACGGGCACGAAATTGCCGCCCAGCGTCTTCCGGGCCGCTTCGATGGCCGCCTCGAAGTTGGCGTGTTCGCGATCCATCTTGTTGATCAGAAGGAAACGTGGCTTGCCCATCTGCTCGAGGTATTGCCAGGCCAGCTCGGCCCCGACCTCGACGCCGGCCACCGCATCCATGACCACGACACCGGCCTCGGCCACGCGCAAGGCGCTGATGACCTCGCCCAAAAAGTCGGGATAGCCGGGCGTATCGAGGACGTTGATCTTGTGGCCCTGCCATTCGCACGGGGCCAGGCCCAGGCTGATCGACTGCTTGCGTTTGATCTCGTCTTCGTCCCAGTCGGTGGCAGTGGTGCCGTCTTCCACCCGGCCCAGGCGGTTGGTGGCGCCAGTGGCGTGAAGCAGGGCTTCGGCCAACGATGTCTTGCCGGAGCCGCTATGACCCATCAGGGCGATGTTGCGAATTTTATCGCTGGAATAGACCTTCATCCATCCTCCAAAAAATGATGAACACAAGAACTCGAAGGCAAGAAGATGACGTAAAAACGATCAAGGTTCTTGGCGTCTTCTTCGTCTCCTGCGCGTTTTCGTGTTTGGCGTCTTTTTAGGCTCAAAAAGGCCGCCCGCCCGGCATCCAACGCCAGGTTGTGGCGGCCAATCGTGAGATTTTACGCATATCGGCCCCGCCTGTCAAAGACACGGGAAACCGGGAGACCGGGAGGGCGAGAGACTGCCCCGCGCCGCCCCTTCCGCCATTCGCCATTCCCCTTTCGCCGTTCTGATCGGCCCTGCTATTGCAGCCACTGCCTGGCGGCCGGCTGCCCCTCGGCCGCGAACAGACCGGCGCCAGAGGTAGCGGCGAAGATCGGACACTGCTGGCAGCGATCCGGCAGATGGCCATCGGCCTGAAAGCGCGCCAGCCAGCAGGGGTTTTCAGGTTGGTGGTAGGCCGGACACTCTGCGCGTGCGGCCGGGTCGCAGTCGTTGATCGCCCAGCACGGCTGGCCGAAGACATCCATCACCGTGGGGCCGCCGGCGAACGCAGGCAAACGCTGAGGCCCCGGCCAACCGCCGGGAAGCGGACGCTGAGCGGGGCGGGCGGGCAGAGGCGCCGGTTGACCTGCGCCCGGCCGTTGTTCTGGCCGGATGGAACGGGTGGCAGTCCCGGCCTGCTCTCTGGCTTCAGCCTCCCAGCGGGCGTCCAGCCGCCGCAGCAGATAGCCGACACCGACCACCAGCAGCAGCGGGACGCCCAGCCGCAGGAAGAACATGCCGAGGATGACGAGGATATCGAGGAGGGCGTCCATAGGCGGATGGGGAATTGCGAATTGTGAATTGCGGATTGCGAATTTGGCGTCGGTAATTGGTTACTGGTAATTGGTTACTGGTTACTGGTCACTGACTAGATACCGTTGGTTTATTTATAGTCAAGTAGCCAATGCAAGAGCAGCGAAGGATGAGCGTCGAGTGGTGGAGCGAGTATTGCCACGAAGCCAGGCAACCGCACTGGTCAGATTCATGGCAGCGGCAGTCAAGATGTGCTGCAAATGCGTCTTGGCGAGGCCGATGTAGCGAGCAGAGCGGAGGTCAAAGGCGCGAACGCCATGAGAAATGGTGCCTTCGATGCCGGCCCGTTTGGCATAACGCTGCTTGAATTCTTCGGTGGTCTGGTAACGACGACGCTCTTCCAGGGCGGCATGCTGGTCTTGAGGCTTCAAGCTCAGACAACGTCCGTGTTTTTCGGACAATACCTTCGCCAAATCAAGGCGGCGAGAAGGTTGAAGAAGGCTCATGGATGCTGCCGAGCCTGGTGATTTGGTCAAGAATGGCGGCAAATAAAAATGGCTGAGGTTTTTGTGGCAGCAAATTAAT
>JAIBAP010000055.1 GCA_019695115.1 Caldilineales bacterium
ATTTACTAGTCACCAATTACCAGTTACCAATTACTAGCTGCCACCTGCCCCCTGCCAACGTTTTCATGATATTACCTGCAATTCTCGCCCAATTTTGGCAAAGGCAGACAGGCCGAAGTCCAGGTCGGCGCGGGTGTGGGCGGCGGTGTTCATCACCCGGATGCGGGCCAGGCCGCGGGGGACGGTGGGGAAGCCGATGCTCATGGCGAAGACGCCTTCCTCGAACAGGCGGCGGCTGAACGCTTTCGCCAGGCCGGCGTCGCCGAGCATGACCGGCAGGATGGGCGTCTGGCTCTGGCCGGTGTCGAAGCCAAGCGCCTGCATCCCCTGGCGCAGATAGGCGGCGTTCTCCCACAGTTGGCGGACGCGGTCTTCGCTTTCTTCCAGCAGATCGACGGCAGCTAGACAGGCGGCGGTGTCGGCGGGGGTGGTGGCCGAAGAGAAGAGCAGCGGGCGGGCCTTCTGGCGGATGTAGTCGATGATCAGCTTCTTGCCGGCAATGACGCCGCCCACCACGCCGAAGGCCTTAGAAAGGGTGCCGATCTCGAGATCGAACTTGCCGTGCAGCCCGAAATGATCGACGATGCCCCGCCCGCCCCGGCCCAACACCCCTTCGCCGTGGGCGTCATCGACCATCGTCAGCACGCCGTGGCGTTCGGCCGCCTCGTACAGCTGGTCGAGCGGGGCGATGTCGCCATCCATACTGAAGACGCCGTCGGTGATCAGCAGCCCGCGACGATAGTTGGGCAGGTGCTCGGCCATCTTGGCCTCGGCATCGACGGGGTCGCCGTGCTCGTAGACGATGATCTTGGCGCCCGAAAACCGGCAGCCGTCGATGATCGAGGCATGGTTGAGCCGGTCGGTGAAGATGACATCCTCCTTGCCCACCAGCGGCGAGATGGCGGCCTGGTTGGCGTTGAAGCCGCTCTGGACGAAGAGGGCGTCTTCGACGCCTTTGAAGGCGGCCAGACGCTGCTCAAGCTCGCGGTGAAGGCTGGTGGTGCCGGCGATGGTGCGCACCGCTGCCGGGCCGACGCCCCAGCGCGCCACCGCCTCCTGCGCGGCCTGTTTGAGCCGCGGGTGATTGGCCAGGCCCAGGTAATTGTTGGTGCAGAAGTTGAGGACGCGCTGGCCATCCACTACCATCCAGGCATCGGCGGCCGTCTGGACGGTGCGGATGGTGATCAGCAGGTTGGCCTCGGCCAGGGCGGCGAGTTCGGCGCCGAGAAAGGCGTATTTGTCAGTCATGTTGCTCCTACCTTTGCTTGCGAAGTGGCTGGAGGTTCGAACAATCGGCCGAATCTGGCGCAAAGTATAGCAGACGCGTCGCCGGCAAGGTGAGGAAGGGAGGGGCGGATCGAAGTGATGGCGGCGGGTAGGATGGTGCTCCGCCCCCTGACCGGCCTGACCGCGCCGCTATCCGGTTGCTGCTGTGCGCAGAAACGGCAGGTAGAGAAGCCGGCGGCCCTCGCCGGGGTTGGCCGGGTCGACGCCGTTCTCGGCCTCCCAGCCATCGCTGGCGCCGTCGTGGTCGCTGTCGGGGTCGAGGGGGTCGGTTTTCAGCGCCAGTTCGCCGGCATTGTCCACACCATCGCCGTCGGGGTCGCCGGCGGCGCCGTTGTCGCCGCTGGCGTCGCCGTCGTCGAAGCCGTAGTGCATCTCCCAATAGGCCGGGAGACCGTCGCCATCCTCGTCGCCGCTTAGCCCTAACCGGTAGCTGACGGTGAAGACAAGCCGCTCCCAAACCAGTGTCTCACCCGCGACCAGGTCAGCGGGGGCAGAGGCAAGCGAACTGGCAACGGGCAGGCTGCGGCGCTGCACCGGGTTGATCCGCAGGCGCACGGCCTGATCGGTCCCGCCCTGAACTTCCACCGAGCTGGCCGGGAAAAAATCGACGCTGGCCCAGCGCGGGCGAAAGCTGACATCGTGGTTGCCCAGGGCCGGGACGGGAATGGGGCCGGGCAACAAGCGCGCCTGGCTCTGGGCGCCGTCGATCTCGACTGATAGCACCTGGCTGCCTTCGGGCAGCAACGGCGCCAGGCTGAAGATGGGGCGCAACGGCTGGTTGAGTCCGCCCGCCGTCGGCATCCCGGCCACGCCGCTGGCCTGCAACGAATCGGCCAGGGGCGGCAGGCGCAGTTCGTAGCGGATGCGCAGGGTGCGCTGGCTCTGTTCGAGCACGGTTTCATCCCACCAGAACTCGCCCGGAAGCGGCCGCAGGATGGCGTTGGGGGGCAGGAAGGGGCGTCGCCAGCGATAGGTGGGGAAACCGTAGAAAGTGGTGGTGGCCAGGACGCGGCGGTGGCCGCCATCGTTCAGCGCGCCTGGCCCGGCCGCAGCCAGATAATCGTCCACCGCCGCCAGCCAGGCCCGGCCGGCCGTGCGGTAGCCCCCGTGCAGCAACTGCCGGATGAAGAGGGCGGCGAGTTGTTCGGAATAGAGCGCATAGGCGGGGTCGTCGCTGTCTTCGCTGAGGCTGACCCAGGTGTAGCCGGTGGCGGCCAGATAGACGCCCACCCGCCGCGCGGCGAAGGCTTCGGGAAAGTCGGCGAAGGTCGGGTCGGCGGTAGGGGCGTGGTAGAGTTGATTGCCGAAGTTGACGCCGTTGTGACAGCCGGCGGCCACCACGACGGCGTTCGGCAAGTCGCCCAGATCGCTCACATCGCCCTGAGTGGCGCTGGCGCCCGACCGGAAGCCCTGGTCCCACTTGCGGGTGGTGATCCAGTTGTAGTCGCCATGCCCGGCCAGAAAGAGGATGTTGGGGCTGGCGGTCATGGCGGGGGGCAGCTGGGCCGAGGTAAAACCGGGCTGGATGAGGGCGGCGTCGGCGCCTGGCCCCATCGCTTCGGCTGCGGCCCGCGCCCCATCCATGAAGTCGCTCGACCCTGCCGCCAGACGGCCGGCGTCGGCAAGATAGGCCTCGGCCTCGAGATAGGTGGCGATGAGTGCGCCGATCTGGGCCGGCGTCTCGACCAGGCGGCCGACAGCCAGCTCTGGGCGCAGCACGCCCTCGTTGCCCCAGCCATCAGCGACAGTGCTGAGGTCGGCATAGGGGGCGTCGGTCAGGTAGTGGCCGGCCGAGCCGGCGCGGTAGAGATCGAAGAGATAGCCGCTGTTCTGGGGCAGGGGCCAGCTGTCTTCGTCGTAGTTGTCGGCAGGGCGGGCCTGCATGGGCAGGACCTCGTGCCCGCCGACCAGGATCAGGTTCTTCAGGTTGGGATAGGTCTGCTGGCGGAGGCTCTCGATCCAGCCGTCGATCGCTGCCACCGCCGCATTGGTGCGTCCGACCTCGCCTTCATGCCCCGCCCAGGCGTCGAAGCTCGCTCGCACAGCAGCCGGGGCCAGCCCCACGTCTCGGTGGATGGCGATCATGTTGGTTGCGACCGGCGAGCTTTGGACAAGGGCGCCTACCTGGCCGATCATGGCCTGCACCTGGCTGGCTTCGTAGCCGATGTCGGTCATGCGTTCGCAGGCCGTGAGCACCAGGGTGTCCACAGCCGCCGGGTCGGGCAGGGGCAGGGGGCGATGGAGATAGTCGATCAGGTTGAGGAAGGCAGCGCGGCCGTCGCCGGTCAGGCGGTCGGGGCCGAGCGCGAAACCCCAAAGGGCGAGACGGTCGCCCTCGCGCAGCACCGGCCAAAAGGCGGGCGCGTCCGGCACAGAGGCCAGCGGCCGGAGTTGGGCCGGTGGGTTGGCGATGGGGACGACGACCGCCGAGCCAGGCTGGTCGTAGAGGGTGGTCTGGCCTTCGGAGTCGGCGACGAGGGGGCGAGGGATGCCAAGATCGGGCTGAGCACACGAGGTGCGGATGGCCGAGGCGGTGGTGTGAGCGCCGGCGGGCCAGCCGATCAGCGCCCCGGCCCGGCCCAAAAAGGCGTAGCCCCCTTCGCCCAGCCCCAGGACGCGGGTATCGGCGGCCAGGATGCGCTCGACCAGTTGCGGGTTGCCCCAGTCGTTGGCCGAACCGGTGTCGGGGCCGATGAGGAGCAGGCTGTAGGCGGCAAGGTCCGCCTCGCCGGCCTCGTCCAGGCTGAGATAGCTGGCGTCGAAGCCTTGTGCCACCAGCCAGCGCAGCCAGGTCGCGGCCAGGTCGGCGTCATGGTCGTAGAGATAGGCCAGACGCCGGGCCGGCCGCCAACGCTCGAAGGTGAGGTCGTCGATGGTTTCACCGTTGGCGCTTTCGCCGTAGTCCAGGGCCACGGCGGCGATGTCGTTGGCGGTGGAGTAGAGGCCGAAGAAGGCCGTCGATGCGGTGGGAGTGGCGCGGGTGAGGACGCCGATGACATCGCCGGTGGCAGTGTAGGCGCGCAGGGTGGCCATCGCCCCCTGGCCGTTGCCCATCTCCAAGCCGACCCTGCCCACCGGGGGGTCGAAGCGCAAGACCAGGGGCTGGCCGGCGCTGCTGGGGCCCGAGGCCGGCCGGTTGGCCAGGGCGTGGGAGGCTGAAGATGCGCCTGGCCCGGTCGCGATGACCACAGCCGAGCTTTCGGGCGGGTCATCGATGCGCAGGCCAAGGGCGGCGTACTGGCTGCTGATGTGGCTGCCGGGCGCCTGTTCGTCGAAACCAAGCCGCACGGCATAGGGGCTGAAGACGGCAGGATCGCCGATCTCGCCGAAGCTGCCGGGAGCGGCCAGGCTGACGCTGCCGACCAGAAGCAGGAGCGCCAGAAGCGGCGGCAGGGTGAGAGCGATGAAACGCACACGGGGCATGGTAGCTTTTCCTCGATGACCTGAACCCGCCCTGCGGTGGGTGAAGCGATTGTAGCACCGGCCCCCACTGCCGCCAATTGCCAGGATGCACGAATACCGGCAGGTCGTCAGCTACCGATTCGGGCAGAGCACCCCCGCCTGCAAGTCCGTTTGCGCTACGAAGAAACCACGGCTAGAATGCTGGTCGCGGGTCAGTTCGCAGCGATCCGCACCACCACCCCTGCCAAAAGGATGCCATTTGCAGGTCGAACTGCTTTCGTCTCGTGAAGAAGCGGCCATCCGGGGAGCGTTTCGACAGACGCTGGTTCGCAGCGCGCCGTCCTTGGCCGAGCAAGGCGACCGGCTGCTCGACCGCCTCCCTCCCCAACGCTGGCTGTTGGAGTGGGGCCTGCCGTTGTGGCTGGGTGAGAGCTTCGGCCTGAACGAGGAGGTCGCCCTCACCCTGGCAGTGTGCAATCTCCTCGGCCTGGCCTATGTTCGGGTCCAGGATGATCTGACCGACGGCGAAATCGAGGCCGCCGACCGCCCCCAGGCGATGGCGCTGGCCACGGTTGCCTTTCAAGCGGCCATCCTGTCCTTCGCCCGCTTGTTCGGCGGCGACGAACGCTTTTGGACGGCGCTCGAACAGCGGCTGGGGCAATGGGCGCAAGCCCTGCCTGCCCCGCCCGACCTGGCTCCCGGCTTCAGCGCCCACCCCCACCGCCCCTCGCTGCGCCGGCTCGCTCATGCCGGCGCGCCGGCCCACATCGGCCTCGTCGCTGCCTGTCTGTTGGGTCGGCGCGATGATCTACTGCCCCAGCTGAGCGCCGCCCTGGATGACTGGCTGCTGGCAAGTGTGCTCTTGGACCACGCCCGCGACTGGATGCCCGACCTGGACGCCGGTCGCTACAACGCTTTCGTTGCCCACAGCACATCGCTGGCCCAGGCGCCCGCCCACCACCAGGCCATCCGCCGCCAGATGCAGGAGATGATTCTCCTGGGCGATGGCGGCCGACCCTATTTCGATCTCGTCCTGCGGCTGCTGCACGAGGCTCAGGCCGCCGCCCGCCCGGCCGGGTGCGCCCGACTGAACGCCTACCTGGATTGGTTTGTCGCTCAGACGACTACCGAACTAAACAACCATCGCCAACAGACCGCCGACCAGCTCCATCGCGCTACGAAGCTGCTGTTTGGCAACATCTGATGCGCGTATCTTGCGGGGTCCTTTTCTGGCCCCGCCATCACATCACCCTCCTTCCTCTCATTCACCTACAAGGAGATCTAGAAAATGGCAAGCGAAAGCGAACGCGAACGACTGGCCGGACACGCCCTGATGAGCGACGAGAGTTTCCGGAGATGGCTGCTCGATGACCCCATAGCTGCGGCCAAGAGCCTCGGCATCGAGCTATCGACGGCCGAAGCCAGGGCGATTCAGTCGGCGGACAAAGGTATGCTAGAGGAGGCGGCCGACCTTGTCTACAAACTGGCGGCCGGGCCTCGCATGATGGGCGGCTGGTAGCCGACCAGTGAGGCGTGGGCGGCTGGCGCCAACCGCCCACGCCTCATTTTACAACGAGCGGCACCACATAACGCTGGATGATCTCGGTCAGAACGATATAGATCAGCGGGCTGGTGGCAGCCGCCAACGCGCGTATCAGCGCGCCCAAATCACGGAACGGCCAGTTTGGCGCTTTGAGGATGTGCGTTCGCAGCAACGCCAGCTTCTCGGTGCGGGCGGCCAGGTTGTCCAGCGCCTCACTGCTGAGGTAGCTCTCGTCCATGAGGGCGGCGTGCACCTCGCCAAGCTGGCTGTTGATCTTTTGGCCGGCGCCATCCTTGACCTGCACCATCTGGACGTGAACGCCCCAGAGCGGCAGGATGAGGGTGAGCACGCTGGCGACGAGGGTGAGGGCAAGGACGAGGAAGCCGACGTGGGTGGGCGGGCCGAGGGTGAGAATAGGAATGAGGATGACGCCGGCCAGGGTGGCGCTGTGCCACAGGCTCAGACGGCCAAACTCAAGCACGTTGGTGGCATCGAGGACGTTGAGGGCAAGCGACCGGCTCGAGAGCCGACGCAAACCGATGGCATGAGACAGGGCGTCGTACGAGAGACTGAGGCCGATCCAGCCAAAGAAGGTGTAGCTGGCGATGATGGCTGCGGCCAAGAAGGCATTGTCTCGGGGCAGAAAGACATCGTCGTAGGCCGGCATGGGGATGTCCAGGAGGACGAACACGACCAGGACAATGGCAAGCGTAGCGGTCGCCAGGCCCAGGTAGGTATGGCGGCCGGTGCGCAGCATGCGCTGAGCGATAAGGTGGTAATCGGCGTTGCTGATCTGGACGCTGGGGCGGAGGCTGCGCAGGGCCTGGAGGGTGCGCCGTCGCAACAAGCGCCAAACCACCATCATGTAGACGGTGAGCACCGGCAGGAGGAGCCAGGCGGGCAGCAGGCTGAACGTGGTGTTGGTCGTCTCGATCCGCGTCTGCGCTTTCTCCCACAACTGTTCGGCCACGATCAAGATGGTGATCGAGGCCAGGCCGAATCCAAACGGCAGCGGCATCCGTTCCAGGGGGGTGCGCGCCCACTCCGGCCACAGCTCGGACTGCCACTGCTCCCCAGCAGGCGCGGGCGAGCGGGCGTCGTCATCGGCGCTGGGGGGTGGGCTGTGGTCGTGTTCGCTCATGGCTAGGGTGGAGATCGGCGCCGGGCTGGAAACCCACTTGGCTGAGGGAAAGGCGCGTGTCTGCACAGCACCCTGACATTCTAACACGAATCCAGGACGGTATGCTACACTCCGCCTGCCGTCCCGTTTCCGTTCTTTTATCGCCTTCTACGGATGCCCGATCATGCACAACGATATTGCCGAAATCCTCATCACCGAGAAGCAATTGGCCGTGCGCGTAAGCGCCCTTGCAGCCGAGATTTCCGCCGCCTATGCCGACCAACAGCCGGTGCTGGTGGCGGTGCTGAAGGGCAGTGTGGTGTTCATGGCTGACTTGATCCGCTCGTTGACGGTGCCGCACGCCATCGACTTCATGGCCACCTCCAGCTATGGCGCCGCCACCGAATCGACGGGCGTGGTGCGCATCCTCAAGGACCTGGACGAGCCAATCGAAGATCAACACGTCCTGATCGTGGAGGACATCATCGATAGCGGCAACACGCTGTACTATCTGCGGAGTTTGCTGCTGGCCCGCAGCCCGGCCAGCCTGCGCATTGTCACCTTGCTCAGCAAGCCCAGCCGCCGGCTGGTGGATGTGCCCATCGACTGGGTCGGTTTCGAAATCCCCGATAAATTCGTCGTCGGCTATGGTCTGGACTATGCCGAGCGCTATCGCAACCTGCCCTACATCGCCGTGCTCAAGCCCGAAGCCTACGGCGGGGGGTGAGAATTGCAGGTGCGACGCACTTTGGAAGTGCATCGCACCTGATGATTTCATTGCCAGTGAAATCATTTGGCTGTATGATTTCAGTATGAGTGAAAACAATTGGGCAGCGAGATGGTCGAAGGCCCAGATTCGGGCCATGCTGCGCCAGCAATTCCAGGCATTCTGGCAGCGAGACACCGGCATCGAACGGACACAGTTGGCCGCCGTCGAACGCGCATCGCCGCTGCCTCATGCTGTCGTCATCTCCGGCTTGCGGCGGGCCGGCAAGTCCACCCTGCTGGCGCAGCTCGCTCACCGGCTGGGCGAGGACACGTTTTACTATCTCAACTTCGAGGATGAGCGTTTCCTCGGCTTCGAGGCGAGCGACGCCAACGACCTGTACGGGCTGTTGATCGAAGTCTTTGGCCAGCGCCGCGTCTTCGTGGTGGACGAAATCCAGAATCTCGTTGGCCGAGTGGTTGCTTGGGGGCCAACTACTCCGCCATTCCCAAATACCCCTACGGTGCTGAAGCCCCAACACCTTGCTTAGTCGCTGTCCACAGACAGTACCAATTCACCTTCAGGCAATAGAAATGGCACCAGCACAACATCGCCACGTTCGTAGTTCATATGGACCTATCCGACGATCCTGAATTGTTTATCGGCGCGAAGTCATCGTACAGGTTTTCCGACGGATCAGCCCAGAAAGCGAAAGCTGATTCTGCCAGATACAGCCAGCCCCGCCCCTCCTCGCTATCGCCGGTCGCGGCCAACACCCGTGGCAGCCGCCGTCGCAAATCAACGGCCTCTGTATCGGTCAACTGGCCGATTGCGATTAAAATCTGGTCTACATTCAGTCTGGCTACTGTTCCCATGTTGCTGTCTCTGCTTTTTGAACGACTACATCACGATGAACTTGGGTGACAGCCAGGATCATACGGAGAACCTTTCTTCGTTGTCAAGCTTGCCTGCTCGCCACTTTGCTTCGGCGGTGGCCGGGCGCTACCCCGCCCTGCGGCTCGGCCCGCCCTGGTGGTTTTTCGATAGCATCAGCGGCATGACCCGCTATCGCGACCTGGTGCATGAGACCGCCCGGCTTTCTCGCTAAGATGGTGGATTCGTTGCGCCAGGAGGGGGCGGCGGGGTCGCCGGTTTGCGCACCTTCTCGATGTAGATCGCCTCGAGGCGGTGCAAAACCGTGAGGATGAGGAGCACAAGCACCGTGGCCACCAACGCCAACAGACCAAAGCCGGCGCCGGCGGCCATGCCGATGCCGGCAGCCACCCACAGCCCGGCCGCAGTCGTTAGCCCCTTCATCGTATCCTGCGCCCGCCAGATAGCTCCAGCCCCCAGAAAACCGACGCCGGTGACGATCTGCGCCGCCACACGCGCCGTATCGCGTGCGGGGCCTTCCAAAGGAAAACCGTAGATCGACAAGAGCGTAAACAGGCATGAACCGACGCTGACGAGCATGTAGGTGCGCAAGCCGGCCGGGCGGGCGGCGGTGGTGCGCTCCAACCCGATCACCCCGCCCAGAAAGGCGGCGATGACCAGATCCCGCACCATTGCCCAGGTGACAGTGTCAAAAAAGCCGAACATGGGTCCCTCCTTCGGGGTTGGGTACGGCGTAGGCGATGGAGAACCTCGCTCACGATGCCAGATCATACTTCCCCATGCCGCTTGACGCAAGCCCTCGCCCGTGTTTGGCCCTTGCCAGGGCAAGATGTCCACCACAGGCCGCCTTGCCTTGATCCCTTGTTCCACCTTATACTCCTGCCATCGTCCACTTTCGCTGCCAGTCCTGTCTACGTCGACTAGATAAGCGGCGAACCGTTATCGACAGAGCCTCCCGCACTCTGGATAAGGAGGGTGCACTGATGAACCGTGACTGGGATAGTCGTCTCGATGCCATGGGCGCACGTCTGGAGACGCGACCAGACGCCGAGTTTCACCTCGTCGAAGCGCGCTGGCAGGATGAAAAGGCTTCGGGTGACAAGCATCACATCTACCTGCGCGTCCTGGATGAAAACGGCAAGCCGATCGAAGGCCACTTCTTCCGCGTCAGCAACGGCGGCGTCTATGTCGACCGCACCAAAGGGCCGGGTTTCGACGATTATTGGGGCAATTTCCCCATGTTTGCCGGCGGCGCCTACACGGTGGACATCCCGACCGGCGCCTCTGACAGGGTCATCAATCTGCCAAGTGGGACCCCGGCCAACCGCTACGCCAACACCTGCTTCTTCCTCGTCTTTCAGCGCGGCCAGGCATCTCCCCCACCCCCGCCTCCTCCACCCCCGCCTCCCCCGCCTCCTCCACCCCCGCCTCCTCCACCTCCGCCACACGGACTCGACGCCCCCACCAGGCAACGGCTGTTGGATCTGCTGGCGCAGGCGCAGGCCGAGATCGACGCCGCTCGCGCCCTGCTGGAGAGCCTGCAATGACCCGCAAACTCCACCGCGTCGGTTTCCACTGGCGCTCCACCTTCCATCACGACAATGTCCCCAACTGGGACATGTGGTTGCGCGAGATCGAAGCGCTGGGGATTGGCGGGCTGTTCATCTGCCATGATGTCAGCGGCATGCGGCACTACGACCCCCACACCAGGACGCTCGACCCCAACCGCATCCCCACCGACGCCCGGCCGGGCATCGAAGGGATGGTGCGCGACCTGCTCAGCATCGGCGTCGAACCGGCCCTGCGCCTTAGCGATGGCGACGGCATCCGCCCCAACGCCATCCCCGCCCATGTCTTAGATGGCCTGGCTAAGGCAGGAGTCAAACACGTTCAGATCTGGAACGAACCGAACGACGACCGCGAATGGTATGACAAGAAGGTGCCGAAGGATTGGGCGAGAAAGTCGATCGAGTGGGTCTTGCCGGCCTGTCGCTACGGGCTGGACAACGGGCTGGAGATGTCGCTGCCAGCGATCAACCCTGGCCCCAACGACAATCAGTTCCAGATGGTGGTCGATCTAGGCGCCGGCGACCTGTTCGAGAAAGGCCTGGCCGTCAACATCCACCTCTATCCCTTCAATCGCTTCATCTGGAAAGGCAAACCCTACCCCTTCGACGATGTCCATCAACAGGGCGAGCAACTGACCGAAGCCGAGTACGCGGCGCTGGACCCCTGGTATTGGCACGGCTACCCGCGCGAATACATCAACCAGATGCGTCGCGAGCAGGCCAAACCCGGCTGCACGATCATGGACGACGCCAACGGCTTGATGGGCTGGCTGTGCCACGAGCAGCACATGAAGGCCGCCCTCGGCCCTGACGCCGCCGTGCCGTCTCGCATCACCGAGATGGGGCCGCGACCCTGGCAAGACCTGGACAAACGCTACCCGCGCCTGACGCCCGCCGAACATGCCCGCCAGGTGGCCCTCATCTGTCGTTGGCTGGAAGGCGAAATCGATATCGGCGGCTACCGGCGGCCAGAATGGCTCAAGGT
Organism: Caldilineales bacterium; assembly: GCA_019695115.1. Taxonomy (GTDB): domain Bacteria; phylum Chloroflexota; class Anaerolineae; order J102; family J102; genus SSF26. The sequence continues at coordinate 11,506 of JAIBAP010000055.1, forward strand.
CGGTTATTTCTGGATCATGGGCGGCAAAGTGCTGGGCGACCTCAGTCATGTCTTCGAGGCCGACTCTTTCTACGGCGACTGGTTCATGGATCGCCGCGAGCCGCAGTACAATTATCCGCAGACTCCCATCGGCCACATGCCAGCCATCGAAGCCATGAAGGCATTGGCAGACGAGCAGGCGCCCGTTGTCGACTATGGCGAGATCATCCGTCATCTTCTGGCCGCGCAACAGGCGCTGGGCGAGGCCAGCAAGTTGATCTCAAGCTTGTAGGCTGCCGCCGGCCGATTGCGCCTCCTCGCACTCGTTCATCCAACTCCGTTCCGCTCAGCCGATCCTGTCCACCATGCGAATCAAATGCCTGGGCTGCGAGGTGCTGGCCCGCCCCCTCTACACCTGCGCCGCCTCCTCGCCCCACATCGTCGACATCCACCTTTTTCGCCGCGGCTTACACAACACGCCGCAGGTGTTGCGCAACCACCTCCAGGAACACATCGACCAGGCAGCGGGACAGGGCTATGATGCCGTAGTCATGGGCTACGGGCTTTGCGGTCAGGCCACGGCCGGATTGACGGCCCGCAAAGCGCCGGTGGTGATCCCGCGCGCCCACGACTGCATCACCCTTTTCCTGGGCGGGCGCGACCGCTATACGCGGCAGTTCGAGCAAACCCCCGGCACCTACTGGTACGCCCTGGACTACATCGAGCGCGACGATGGCACGGGCGGGAACATGGGGCTTGGCTCCGGCCTGGGCAACACCGGCCAGGATGTCTATCAGGAATACGTGGAGAAATACGGCCAGGAGAACGCCGATTATCTGATGGAGGTGATGGGCGCCTGGCAATCGCATTACCAGCGCGCGGCCTACATCGAGATGGGGGTGGGCGATGGCAGCCGGGTCGAAGCGAAAGCGCGCGACGACGCCAACCGCCGGGGCTGGCTGTTCGAACGCATCATCGGCGACCTGGTGCTCATCCGCCGGCTGGTGCACGGCGACTGGGCCGATGATTTCCTCGTCCTCCAGCCGGGTGAGCAGGCAAAAGTCACCTACGACGAGGGTATCATCGATTGCGTCTTGGTTGGGTGAAGCCGCCGTCATTGCTTTGCGGGCCCGCGACCTGCCCGCTTCAAACACTATACTGACGCCATCGTTGTCGCGTCCGGCCTCTCTGCGCAGGTGGTGGAAATGAACACAGCAGCATATTCACAGCGATTCCTCGCGACCAGGCGTCTCCAGCAAACGGTGGCACTGGTCATGGTGTTGGCCCTGTTGCTTTCCAACACCCACGCCGCGCCTGCAGCAGGGCTCCCGGCGGGTAACGGGTTGGGCGGCATCACGGTCAGCGGGGCCGAAGTCACGGCACCGATCGGGGCCGACTCCGCCGCCTTCACGGTCGCGGTGGCGGCGCCGCCGGCGCTGGCGGGGCCGGCGCTGACCCTGGCTTGGGGCGAGCCAACCGTGCTGGAAACCCGCGACGTGGTGGGCGGCATCGCCGGGCAAGCTCACCCCGCCCCCGCGCCGCAGCCTGCATCCGACCGGCCCGCCACGCCCCAAAGCTTCGTCGTGCGCAATGCCAATCCGGACGGGCCCGAATCGCTGTATGCTGCCATTGTCAATGCCAACACCAATCCCGGCCCCGACGACATCACCTTCGCCATCGCTCCGCCGGGAGCGCATACGATTTTCGTGGAGGGGCCTGGGCTGCCGCCCATCACCGATGCGGTCACGATCGATGCCACTACGCAGCCGGGCTTCGACGGCGCGCCGGTCATCGAATTGGACGGCAGCCTATCCACGAACGCCAGTGGGCTGGAAATCCGGGCGGGGCCGACCACCATCGAAGGATTGGCGATCAATTCGTTTCCGGGGGTCGGCGTGTTCATCCTCAGCGGCGAGGGGAACGTCATCGCCAAAAACTTCATCGGCGTGGCCCTCAATGGGACGAGCGCCAAAGGCAACAAGCTGTCGGGCGTCGAGATTCGATCGAACAACAACCGCATCGGTGGGGTGAGTGCCAGCGACAGGAATGTAATCAGCGCCAACCACACAGGCGTCTATATCAACACCCAGGCAACCGGAAACCGCATCTACGGCAATTACATTGGCACGGACAAGGCAGGAGACGAGGCGTTGGGGAATCATCCCGGCGCGGGAGTCGCCATCCAGGATTCAGATACAAATCAAGTGGGCAGCGACGCCGCCGATGAAGGCAACGTGATCTCCGGCAACGCCAACGGCATCTTGCTTTATGGAGGCGCGTCCGGCAACTCTATCGACGGCAACACAGTCGGCGCCACATCCTCCGGCCAGGAAAGTCTGAGCAACGCCGGTTACGGCATCGTGCTGCAAGGTGCGACCGACAACACCATTGGCGGCGCCGTCGCGGGGGCGGGCAATCTTGTCTCGAGCAACGGCAACGTGGGCATCTATATCTCGGCGGGCTCCAACGAAAACCAGGTTTTCGGCAACAAAATCGGCCTCCAGGCACAGGGCACGCTACCGCTGGGCAATGGCAGCGCCGGCATCGCCATCGTCGATAGCACCGGCAATCACATCGGCGGCGCGAACGAAGGCGAAGGCAATGTCATCGTCGCTAACGTCGGCAGCGGCGTGCACATTTCCGGTGCAGCGGCGGGCAACGAAGTCAGAGGCAACCAGATCGGCGTCGCCAACTTCGCCAACTTCGATGCCGGCAACGCCGCCCACGGCGTCGAGATCAACGGCGCCGACGACAACACGATCGGCGGGCCGGCGAAATCGGATGGCAACATCATCTCCGGCAACAAGCTCGATGGCATCTGGATCGGCAATGGCGCCAAAAACAATCACGTGCTTGGCAATCGCATCGGCTTGAACGCGAACGGGCAAGGGCGCGGCAATCGCCTGCACGGCATCGAAATCGTGGATGTTGGCTTCAACGCCATCGGCGGGCGCACTGCCAAACCCGGGGACGCGCCCGGCAACATGATTGCAGCCAACGGCTCGGCGAGCGACGCTGGCAGCGGGGTCGGCATCCTCCTGCGCGGAGCCACGTCCGGGGTCGAGGTGCGCGGCAATCTCATCGGCACAAACGATACGTCCGCCGCCGGACTCGGTAACGACCAGGTGGGGGTGGCCCTGGTGGGGTCGGGGACCGTCGCCAATGCCATCGGCGACGTCGACCGCGCATCGGCCAACGTCATTTCTGGCAACGACAAGAGCGGTGTGTACCTCGGCGACAACGCCACCAAAAACCGCATCTACGGCAACATCATCGGCCTGGCGGCAGACGGCGCCACCGCGCTGCCCAATGCCTGGCACGGCGTCATGATCGAGAATGCCTCGGAGAACTACATCGGCGCGCCGGCCTCTCCCGCCGGCAGCCCGCCCGGCAATATCATCTCGGGCAATGGCGATGGCAACGCCGGCCACGGTATCGGCGTGTGGGTGCTCGGCGCTTCCACGCTGACCGAAATCGAGGGCAATATCATCGGCGGCGACGCCACAGCCACGTTGGCGCGCCCCAACAGATTGGTCGGCGTGCTTCTGGATGGCGCTGGCGCACACAACAACAGGGTGGGCCGGGCGGCGGCGAACGGCGGCAACGTCATCATTGGCAACGCGCTGGATGGCGTGACCATTCAGAACGGAGCAGCCGACAACTTCGTCTATGGCAACCTGATCGGCCTGAACGCGGCCAATGCCCGGCTGGGCAACGGGCGTTTTGGCGTGGTCGCGGCGGGGGCGGGCAGCAACCGCAACGCCATCGGGGGGCCGAACCCGTTGCAAGGCAACGTGATCTCTGCCAATGGCCAGGCGGGGGTGTGGCTGGGCGAAACCGCGACCCAAAACAATGTGCAAGGCAACAAGATCGGCACGGACGCCGCCGGGGCGGCCGCCCTGGGCAACCAACTCAGCGGCGTGGTGGTGGACGCAGCCAACACCAACCTGATCGGCGGGCCGGGAGCGGGCGAAGGCAACCTGATCTCGGGCAACCAACAACATGGGATCAGCCTGCAAAATGGCGCCACGCAGAACACCGTGGCCGGGAATCGCATCGGCACGGACGCGGCCGGGGCGGCGGCCCTGGGCAACCAACTCAGCGGCGTGCAGATCAACGCCGCCAATGACAACACCATCGGCGGGACGACAACCCAGCGCGGCGCCCCGCCCGGCAACCTGATCTCCGGCAATGTGCAGGATGGCGTGATCCTGGCCGGCGGCGCCACGTTGAACAAGTTATTCGGAAACATCATCGGCGCCGATAACACCGGGGCCAGGCGCCTAGCCAACGGCTACCACGGCGTGGAGATGGCGGCGGCGCCGGGCAACTTCGTGGGCGGGGCGAACAACGCACCCACAGCGCTGACCGGCAACCTGGTCTCGGGCAACGGCAGCAGCGAAGGGTTTGGGCACGGCGTGCTGATCTGGCAGGCGTCGGCCAACACCACAGTGCAGGGCAACCTGATCGGAACTGACCTGGCCGGCGAGCACATCTTGCCAAACATGCTTGCGGGCGTGATCATCGACGGCGCCGGCGCGAACACCAATCTGATCGGCGGGGCCACGGCCGCCGTCCGCAATCTGCTTTCGGGCAACACCCTTGACGGCGTCCTCATCCAAAACGGCGCCGCCGATAACCGCGTGCAGGGCAACCTCATCGGCCCGGACATCACCGGCGCGCAGGCGTTGGGCAATGCCGCCAACGGCGTGCGCATCTTCGACGCGCCGCGCAATCGCATCGGCGGCCAGGCGACCACACCGGGCGCGCCGCCGGGCAATGTCATTTCGGGAAATGGTTCGAGCTTCAGGGCTCATGGCATCTTCATTTCCGGCGCTGGCGCCACCGGCAACTGGGTGGAAGGAAACCTGATCGGCGCCGACGCGACCGGAAATGTGGCGATGAGCAATGGGCTGAACGGCGTGGCGATCGTCGATGCCAAGGGCAACACCATCGGCGGCGGCGCCGGGCCGAATGCCCCCCTGCGCAACATCATCTCCGGCAACTTCACCAACGGCGTCAGCATTAGCGGCAGCACGGCCTCCGACAATCGCGTGCAGGGCAACTTCATCGGCTTGAACATCGATGGCACGAAAGCGCTGGCCAATCGGCTCAACGGCGTGTGGGTGGAAGAAGCGCCGGAGAACGTGATCGGCGGTGCAGTCGCAGCCGCTGGCGCCCCGCCGGGTAATGTGATTTCGGGCAATACCAGCAACGGCGTCACGCTGAAGGGCGCCGGCGCCACCGGCAATCTCGTCCAGGGCAACCTGATCGGGACGGACGCCAGCGGCGAGGCGGCATGGGGCAACGGCTACGAGGGCGTAGAGATCAACGCGGCGCCCTCGAACACCATCGGCGGGGTGGGGGCCGCGGGGGCGCAGTTGGGCAACGTGATTGCCGGCAACGGCGAGCACGGCGTCCTGATCGGGAACGCCACCGGCAACCTTGTCCAGGGCAACGTGATCGGCGCGACGCCCGGCGGCGACGCCGACCTGGGCAACACGGGAGTGGGCGTCCGGCTGACGCTGGGCGCCAACAGCAATACCATCGGCGGCGTGCAGCCTGGCGCAGGCAACATCATCGGCCACAATGGCGGGCCGGGCGTGTATGTGGACTCTGGGATTGATAATGCCATCGAGACCAATGCCGTGGGCCGGAACGAAGGCCTGGGCATCGATCTGGCCCCGCCCGGCCCCACCCGCAATGATTCCGGCGACCCCGACGATGGCCCCAACCATCTGCAGAACTTCCCCGTGCTGCTGACCCTTTCCGCCGACCGCAAGACGCTCACGGGATCGCTCAACAGCCGGCCCTCGCAAACCTATCGGCTCGAATTCTTCGCCAGTCCAACCTGCGATCCATTGGGCTATGGCGAAGGCGAAACCTTCCTGGGCGCGACCACCGCCGCCACCAATGCCGGAGGCAATGCCGGGTTCTCGAAGACTTTCGCAAGCGCCGTGCCGGCCGGCCAACAGATGACGGCCACCGCCACCGACCCGGATGGCAACACGTCCGAGTTCTCGCGCTGCTTCGATGGCGCCACGCCGGTCGTGGACGCCATCCAGCCGGCCTCGGTCAGCGCCAACATCAACGTCGATGTCACCATCCTGGGCTACTTCTTCCAGCCGGGGTTGCGGGCATGGGTGGGGACGAGCGAGGTGCTGGGCATCCAGTTCTTGCCCGACGAGACCACGCCGCCTTTCCGCTCGCGCATCAAGGGCACGCTGGCAGCCGGCCTGGCCCCGGGCGTCTACGACGTGACCGTGACCAATCCCAACGGCAAGGCGGGTGTCCTTCCCAAAGGGTTCACCGTGCGGTCGGATATCAGCCGGGGGCTGGGTCTGGCCACCGTCACCTACGGCCCCTATACGTGGAGCGGGGTGACATCGGCCAACCATCCCTTCGTGCTCAGCTGCGTGCCGCACGCCAGCTTCACCGTCGAGGAGCCGATCTACGGCGACCCCCCCGCCAGCGTGACGCTGGTCGATGCGCAGGGCAATGTGCTGGGGGCCATGACCAAAGTGGCCGACATCCCCGGCGGTGGGCGGTACACGGGCACGTCAAGCGCCGGTTACACCGACCTGGGCACCACCGTGATCAAGAAAGTCGTCTGGCCCGACGGCGAGATCATGACCGAGGTGGTGCTGAGTGGACGCCTGGCCTGCATCGATCCTGCTGGACGAGTGTACGATGCGAACACCAGCGCTCCGCTGGCGGGCGCGGTGGTCACGCTGTATCAACGCGACCCCGCCAGCGGCGACGCCATCTGGAACCCCACCCTCTCCGGCCAGCTCAACCCACAGGCCACGAACAATGAAGGCCGCTACGGTTGGGAGACCTCGGCGGGCAATTTCTACGTGACGGCCTCCAAGCCCTGCTACGCCGACGCCCAAAGTCGCACGGTGACAGTGCCACCGCCCGTGACCAACCTGGATATGGGCCTGACCCCGCGCGGCTGCTCCCCCGTGCAGCTTGGCCCGCTGGGGGTGCTCGATGGGAACGGCAATCCGGTGCCCGGCTTGCCGCCCGGCTTGCCGCCCGGCAGCAGCATCCGCCTGCAAGCTTCCATCGACAACGGCGCCGGCGCAGCGCGTGCAGCCGAGGCGAGCGCCGTGATGGTCAATTACAGCCTGATCCTGGCCGACGCCGCTGGCCATGCCGTCCCCGGCTTGTCGCAGAGCGGCTCGCAGACGCTGGCCCCCGGCGCCAATAAACTGACACTGGAGGGTCAGCTCCCGACGGGGCCGGAAGGCGAATACACGTTCGGCGTACGCGTGAGCTTCGACCAGCAGACAGCCTTTGCCGCCGTCAAATTTCGGGTGACATTGCCGCACAGCTATCTGCCGCTGCTGATGCGGCGCGGCGCCAACAGCCCCACCGCCACGCCCACCCCTTCGGCTACGCTCAGGGCAAGCCCCACCGTCACCCCCACCACCGCCAGCGCCGACTTCATTCGCCGCGTGATCGAACTAACGAACACCACGCGCAGCCAAAATGGCCTGCCGCCGCTGCAACCTCAAGCCGATTTGGGCCGAGCTGCCGCCTGGTTTGCCGGCGACATGGCGGCCCAAAACTACTATGACCCCAATCACATCGATCGCCTGGGCCGCGACATGACCACCCGGCTGGTCGGCTTTGGCTACACGCCCTACAGCGCCATCGCCGAAAACATCGCCGCAGGTCAGGATTCGCCCGAGGCAGTGGTCACTGCCTGGCTCAACAGCCCACCCCATCGCGCCAATCTCCTCAGTCCCCTGGTCTGCGAGATCGGTGTGGGCTATGGCTATAGTGCATCCAGCACTTACAAGCACTATTGGGTGCAGGATTTCGGCTGTCGCTCAGGCGCGGCTACACCCACGCCCACGCGCACCCCCACCCCCACGCCGACGAGTCCGACTGGCGCCACCCCTACCCCCACGCCGACGCCCACGCGCACGCCCACACCCACGCCATCGCCGGGCGCGACGAACACGCGCACACCGACCCCGACGCGCACTCCCACCAGCGCCACGCCAACCCCAACGCGCACACCCACGCCCACGACTTCTGCGGACGGCTGGCAGACTATCTTCGCCGACGGCTTCGAGGGCGCCTTCCCCGGCCCCTGGCAGCGATATGGCGCCCCCACCTGGGGCAGGACCACGTGCCGGGCCAACCAGGGCAGCTATAGCGTGTGGCCGGCGGCGGCTGGCAGCGGCGCGGCGCGGCCTTGTCTCGATCCCTATCCGCCCAGCCTCGAATCGTGGATGGTCTACGGCCCGTTCGACCTCAGCGACGCCACGGTGGCTGAGGCTTTGTTCGATCTTTGGGGCAAGAGTGAAGAGGGCGCCGACTATTTCGGTGTGCTGGCGTCGTCAGATGGCGCGAACTTCGACGGCTATCTTCTCGACGGTGATAGCGAGGGCTGGATCGCTGGCTTTCCGTTCGATCTGGTGGACTATGTAGGCCTGTCGGAAGTATGGTTCGCCTTCTACTTCACAAGCGACGACTCGATCGCCAGCGAGGGCCCGTTTGTGGACAACCTGATCCTGCACAAACAGACGGGCGTCCAGCATCAGGCGCCGTACCGGCCTGCCTTACCCGCGCAACTTCACCTCCGCCCGGTCAACCTACGGCTGCCCTGGCGCGGTTCATGACCGGCGCCCTGAATTTGACGAGTGTTCATGACGCGGGTATCATGGTATACCATTCTACCAGAAGCCATCCTACCGCAGATGAACACCCGAATCGCCGACATCGAACCCATCGAACGCGAGCAGCGCCTGTACGAGCGCGTGGCCGAGCGCATCCTGACTTTGGTGCGGGAGGAGACCTGGCGGCCGGGCGACCGCCTGCCCACCGAGCGCGATCTGGCCGAAGCCTTTGGCGTCAGCCGCACGGTGGTGCGCGAGGCGGTGAAGGTGTTGGAGGCGCGCGGGGTGCTGGAGACACAAACCGGCAGCAGGGCCTATGTGCGCAAACCCGATTCGGCCATCGTCTCGCGTTCGCTCCAGACTTATCTGCAGATGATGGGACAGGATGACGTCGACCTGCGGCTATGGGAGATCCGGCGGGTGCTGGAAGTGGAGACGGCGGCGCTGGCGGCGATGCGGGCCAGCGACGAGCAGGGCCGTGAGTTTCAGCGGCTGTGTGGCGAGATGCGAAAACAGGTGCAATCCCCGCGTGTGCTGGCCGAACTCGACCTGCAATTCCATCTCCTGGTGGCGGAATCGACCCAGAACGAGCTTTTCGGCGTCTTGCTGGCGCCGTTGATCGAGCAGTTACGCAGCCATTTCGTCTACGGCTGGGAGCACTACGGCGACCGCCCGGTCGAGACGATTTTCGACCAGCACGAGGCCATCGCCGGGGCCATCGCCCGGCATGACGCCGCCGCCGCCCGCCGTGGCATGGCCGACCATCTCGACTATTTTCGCGGCATCCTGCAAAGCAGGAGACGCCAACCGCACGACAACGGAAACCAATAATGCCAACCTCCGCCCCAGCGATCATCGACCCCGCCGATTTGCCCCTGTCCGAGCACCCTCGCTTCGCCGGCATCGCTATGCAGCAGGTCTTCACCCAGGCCAGCCACCCCTTTGCCAGCCTCGGTCTCGTCTTCGTCCCGCCCGGCGGCGTCATCGGCCTCCACACCCACCCGAACGAGATCGAGGTGGTGCACATCCGGGCTGGCCGGGCAATTCTGACCACAGACGGGGTTGAGCGTGACTTCAAGGCCGGGCAGTTTGTGGCCATCCCCATCGGCATGACCCACGGCCTGCGCAACGAGGGCAGCGAGATGGTCGAGCTCATCACCTTCTTCACCCCGCCGATTTTTTGATCCGCGAAGAACGCGAATGACCGCGAAGAGCGGCCTCTTTTATGAACTGGTACATCTACAAAATCCAGGTCACTCGGCAGGCGATGCTGACGGAAGGGCCAACGCCCGACGAGGCGGCCATCCTTTCCGTTCACGCCGACTATTTGTCGAAGCTCGTCGAGCAAGGCGTCGCCTTCCTGGTCGGGCGCACGCTCACAACCGACGAAGGCACCTTCGGCCTTTGCATCTTCCAGGCCGCCTCGCCTGAGGAAGCCGAAACCATCATGCGCAGTGATCCCGGCATCGCCGCCGGCGTCTGGCGCGGTGAACTCCGTCCCTTCCGCATCTCCTTCCTCGCCGACGCGCTTCCGCATCTCCCGGCCTGATGGCATAAGTCAAGTCACATTCAATCAGCGATTCGGGCGCCACTTGACGATGGACGATGGACGGTAGACGATGCCCATCATCACGGCTACCACCTCGGTTGCCAATTACCAGTAACCAATTACCAGTAACCCGCCACCCTCCCATGCCTCACACCAAGCCCGACCCTTCGCTCTACTCAGGGCAAGCTCTCCTCCATATCTACCACACCATGCTGCTCATCCGCCGCTTCGAGGAGCAGGCGGTGGCGTTCTACAAGTCGGGCGAACTGCGCGGGTCGCTGCACCCCTGCATCGGCCAGGAAGCGACCGCCGTGGGTGTGGTGCTGCCGCTACGCCGCGATGACTATCTGACCTGCACCTATCGCGGGCACGGCCACGCCATCGCCAAAGGGCTGGACCCGAAAGAAGGTATGGCCGAGCTGCTGGGCCGGGCCACAGGTTGCAGCCAGGGCAAGGGCGGCTCGATGCACTACACCGACCTCAGCATCGGGCTGCTGGGCGAGAACGCCATCGTCGGCGCGGGCGTGCCCATTGCCGTGGGCGCGGCCCTGCGCGCCAAACTGGACAAGACCGGCCAGGTGGCGATGACGATCTTCGGCGACGGCGCCATCAACCAGGGCGCGCTGCTAGAGGGGCTGAACCTGGCCGCAGCCTGGAAAGCGCCCATCGTCATCGTCTGCGAGAACAACCTCTATTCCGAGATGACGCCTATCCGCAACACCACCGCCACGCCCACGCTGGCCGAGCGCGCCGCCGGGTTCGGGATCAGGACGATGACGGTCGATGGCTACGATGTGCTGGCGACGTATGCCGTTGCGAGCGAGGCGGTGGACTATGCCCGCGCCGGCCACGGCCCCGTCTTCATCGAGGTGATGACCTACCGGCTGTTCGGCCACATGGTCGGCGATAACGAGCCGTATCGCACGAAAGAGGAAGTCGAGGGGTGGCGAGCCAAAGACCCCATCATCACCTTCCCCCGCCGGTTGATCGACGAATTCGACCTGGGCGAAGCCGAGATTGCAGCGGTGCAGGCGCAGGTCGAGACCGAGATCGCCGAGATCGCCCGCTTCGCTCGCGAGAGCCCGTGGCCCGAGCTGAGCAAGATGGCGGAAGATGTGTTTACGTGAAGAAAAGGCAACAATCAACAGTCAACAATCAACAGTCAACGAATAACGGAGGCGCGCGAGATGGCGAAAGGTGATGATATTCAGGAGCGGTTGATTCGATTTGCCGCCAGAATCATCAAGGTTTGCGATGCCTTGCCATCCTCGATTGCGGGCCGGCATGTGGCCGGGCAACTTCTACGGAGTGGAACCGCTCCGGCTCCGCAGCACGGCGAAGCCCGCAGCGCCGAAAGCACCGAAGATTTCGTTCACAAACTCAAAATCGCCGTCAAAGAACTCAATGAAAGCGAAGTCTGGCTGCGCATCATTATCGCCAGCGATATGCTGCCAGCCTCACAACTCACCGACCTGTTGGACGAATGCGAACAACTCCAGCGCATCCTCAGCGCCAGCATCAAGACCGCTCGCAACTCGGTCAATCGGTAGGCAGTTCCGTTAGCCGTTGATTGTTGACTGTTGATTGTTGACTGTTGACTGTTTTCTTCTCCTCCGCATCCTCAGCGCCAGCATCAAAACCGCTCGCAACTCAGTAAATCGGTAGGCAGTTCCGTTAGCCGTTGATTGTTGACTGTTGATTGTTGACTGTTTTCTTCTCCTCCGCATCCTCAGCGCCAGCATCAAAACCGCTCGCAACTCAGTCAATCGGTAGGTAGTTCCGTTAACCGTTGATTGTTGACTGTTGATTGTTGACTGTTTTCCTTCCTTCCTCAAAGGAGTCTTTGCCATGCCCATCATCGACTGCCATCAACACCTCTGGGACCTGAGCAAGGTCGAATACCCCTGGCTTGTCCCTGCCTACGGTCCCCTATTTCGCACCTATCTTGCCTCTGAGCTGGAGCCGCAACTGGGCGAGGCGGGCGTGGCCGTCACCATCATGGTGCAATCGGCCAACAGCTTCGAGGACACCGTGTACATGCTCGACCAGGCCGATGTCTTCCCCTGGATGATCGGCGTCGTCGGCTGGGCGCCGTTGCTCGACCCCGAAGCCACGGGCAAAGCTATCGCCCGCTTCCGGCAGAACCCGTATTTCAAGGGCGTGCGCCACCTCATCCACGAGGAGCCGAACCCGCACTGGCTGCTGCAAGAGCCGGTCTACGAAAGCCTGGGATTGCTGGCCGGCGCCGGGCTGACCTTCGACGTGGTGGCGACCAAGCACGAGCACATGGCATGCATCCCCGTGCTCGGAGAGAAGGTCCCGAACCTGAAAATGGTCATCGACCACCTGGCGCAGCCGCCGTTCCAGGCAGGCGAGCTGGGGCAGTGGGGCGAGGACATGCGGGTGGCCGCCCAAAACCCGAACGTCTTCGCCAAGATTTCCGGCCTGGGCACGGCCAGCGGCGATTGGGAAGGCTGGACCGCCGGCAGTGTGCGCGGGCTGGTGCACTGGGCCATCGACCTGTTCGGGGCCGGGCGCTGCCTGTTGGGCGGCGACTGGCCGGTCTCGGTGCTGGCGGGCGGCTATGCCAAAGCCTTCGCCGTCTACAAACAGCTCGTGGCCGAACGCTCGCCCGCAGAGCAGGAGCAAATCAACCACCGCACTGCCGAAGCCTTCTACGGCGTGAAACTGCCCGCATAATTACCAATTACCAGTTACCAATTACCAACAACCTGCAATCCGTAACTGGTAACTGGTAATTGGCGTCTTCCAGGAACCCACTTGATGCGTGAAATCACCTATTCCCAGGCCCTGCGCGAGGCCATCAGCGAAGAGATGGAGCGCAACCCCGACATCCTCCTGCTCGGCGAAGACATCGGCGTCTACGGCGGCGTGTTCAAAGTCACCGAAGGGCTGCTGGCCAGGTTCGGGCCCGAGCGCGTGATCGAGACGCCCATCTCCGAGGCCGGGTTCATCGGCGCCGCCATCGGCCTGGCCATGACCGGCAAACACCCCATGGCCGAGCTGATGTTCATGGATTTCGCCTGGGTGGCCTCCGACCAGATCTTCAATCAGGCCGCCAAGATGCGCTACATGTCGGGCGGGCGGGCCAGCGTGCCGCTGGTGATCCGCACACAACAGGGCGGGGGACGGGGCAATGCCGCTCAGCATTCGCAAAGCCTGGAAACGATCTTCACCCATATCCCCGGCCTCAAGGTGGCGATTCCCGCCACGCCTTACGACGCCAAAGGCCTGCTCAAGACCGCCTTTCGCGACCCCAACCCGGTCGTGTTCATCGAACACAAGCTGTTGTACAACAGCAAAGGCCCGGTCCCGGTCGAGGAGTACACCCTCCCCTTCGGCAAGGCGGCGGTCAAGCGCCCCGGCGACGATGTCACCCTGGTCAGCTACTCGCGCACCCTGCTGTTTGCGCTGGAAGCGGCGGAACAGGCTGCGGCCGAGGGCATCGAGGTCGAAGTCATCGACCTGCGCACCCTCGCCCCGCTCGACCTGGACACCATCCTGGCCTCGGTGCGCAAGACCAACCGGCTGGTGATCGCCCACGAAGCGCATCGCACCCTGGGCCTGGGCGCCGAGATCTCCGCCCTGGTGCAGGAACACGCCTTCGATTATCTGGATGCCCCCATCGAGCGCGTCGGCGCGATGGACATCCCCATCCCCTACTCAAAGCCGCTGGAAGATGAGGCGTTGCCAGGGGTGAAGCACATTTTGGATGGAATTCGGAAAGTTGTACGTTAGTATTGCGTGTTGCGTGTTCCGTGCTCTTCGCTGATTACAGGCTATTCTTACGCAACACGGAACACGCACCTCGCTTTCACACGCAGAGACGCACCTATGGTCGATCCCATTCTTGAACTTAATTACAAACCCGTCCTGCCGCCCAAGATCGATTACGGCCTCGGCCTGGTTGGTTGCGGTGGCATCGTGCAATATGCGGCCATGCCGTCGTATCGCAAACACAAGCTGCGCGTGGTAGCTGCTTATGATAAGCAGCGCCCGACCGCCGAGATCGTGGCCCAGGAATTCCAGATCCCTCACGTCTACGACTCGGTCGAGGAGCTGGTCGCCAACCCCGACGTCGACATCGTCGAGATCTCGGTGCCGCCGAAATTCCAGCCCGCCATCGCTCACACCTGCATCGAGGCCGGCAAACATCTGTTGTGTCAGAAGCCGCTGGCGCTGACCCTGGCCGAAGCGGCAGGCATCGTCGAGCACGCCCGGCAGAAGAATGTGAAGGTGGCCGTGAACCAGCAATTGCGCTGGGGCCAGGGCATCCGTGCGGCCAAAGACCTGATCAAGAAGGGCTGGATCGGCCAACCGGTTGACGCCTCGATCCAGGTCAGTGTGAACACGCCCTGGAACATGTGGGACTGGCTGTATGTCTCGCCCCGTCTGGAGGTGCAATTCCACTCGATCCATTACATCGACGCCATGCGCGCGCTGTTCGGCGACCCGGTCTGGGTGACCAGCCGCCACGCCCGCAATCCCTTGCAGGGCACGATGGTCGGCGAGACCAAGACGATCACCATCCTGGACTACGGCGAGACGTTGCAGGACAACGAGCTGCAAGTCTTCGTCGCCGACAACCATTACAACCAGTCGGATGACTATTTCGCCATCTTCCGTATCATCGGCACCGACGGCCACATCACCGGCACGCTGGGCGCGATGTACAACTATCCGCACGGCCGCGAGGATACGCTGGAATGGAGCAGCAAGCGCTTCTACAAAGACAAGCGCTTCGAGGCCAAGCTGGAAGGCAAGTGGATCCCCGACGCCTTCATCGGCCCCACCGCCTCGCTGATGCAGGCCATCCAGGAAGATGGCGCGCCCGAAACCGATGCCGCCGATAACCTGAACACCCTGCGCATCGTCGAAGCCTGCTACGTCTCCGCCGCCGAGCATCGTTCGGTGCGGCTGGACGAGCTGCCGGCGGTGTCGGATTGGGGGAAGTAGACAAGGAAACATGGAACAACGCTTCGCAAACAAGATCGCTATCGTCACCGGCGCCGGACAGGGCATTGGCCGGGGTGTGGCTATGCGGCTGGGCCAGGAGGGAGCGCGGGTCGTCGTGGCCGATTACAATCCCGATACGGCTGCCGCCGTCGCCCGCGAGATCGAGGCGGCGGGTGGGCGGGCGTCGGCCCATCGCGTCGACATCAGCGATGTGGCGGCGGTGCGGGCGATGGTGGACGCCGTCGTGGCCGAGTTTGGCCGCATCGACATCCTGATCAACAACGCCGGCATCGTGCAGACCAAGCCCATGCTCGACCTGACCGAGGCCGACTGGGACCGGGTGGTGGACATCAACCTGCGCGGCACGTTCTTCTGCCTGCAGGCGGTGGCGCAGCAAATGATCCGGCAGTTGCCGGAGGCGCTACGTGGGGGAGCGGGGCTGGCGGACTTGCTGGCGGCGCAGCTGAGCAGGGAGACGGAAACGACTGAAGTCGTTACTACGAGTTTGTTGGCGTGCTACGGCAAGATCGTCAACTTCTCGTCCGTTGCCGGGCGGCGGGGACGGCCGCTCTCGACGCATTACGCCGCCACCAAAGCCGCCATCATCAACCTGACGCAATCGGCGGCGCTGGCCCTGGCGCCTTACCGCATCAATGTCAACGCCGTGTGCCCCGGCATCGTGCCCACGCCCATGTGGGACAGCATCGACAAGGATCGGGCCGATTTGTTCGGCGCCAAGCCAGGCGAAGCAATGAACGCGTTCATCGGCACGGTGCCGCTGAAACGGGCGGCCACGCCCGAAGACCTGGCCGGCGCTGTCGCCTTCCTGTGCTCGTCCGACGCCGACTACATCACCGGACAGGCATTGAATGTGGATGGCGGGTATGAGATGGATTGACTTAGTCTACAACTTAGTCTATCATGTGATCGGAGGTTCAACATGACCACAATCGTCAATGTCCATGAAGCTAAGACACATTTTTCCAAATTGCTCGAACGGGTGATGAGCGGCGAACAGATCACCATCGCCAAGGCAAACAAGCCCGTGGCCGTCCTTTCACCAGTGGCAACCCCGCCTTCAAGACGCATCCCTGGCATCGACGCAGGTCGCGTTGTGATCGCCCCTGATTTCGATGCACCGCTGCCGGAGTTTGATCTGTGAGAGCTTTGCTGGATACTCACACCTTTCTTTGGTGGAATCTCGACGACCCGTCGCTTTCCACCGCAGCAAAAGACTTCATCGGCGACGGGCAAAACGAAATCCTCTTGAGTGCAGCCAGCGCATGGGAAATTGCCATCAAGTATGCTAAAGGCCGGCTTAGCTTGCCAGAACTACCTGAGCGTTATATTGCCAATCGCATCACTCACTATAGCTTCCAGCCTTTACCAATCCAACTGAGTCATGCCCTCAGAGTGGCCAGCCTGCCGCTCATTCACCATGATCCGTTCGACAGATTACTAATCGCGCAAAGTCAAATGGAGAACCTCCCACTCTTGACTTCAGATCCGGAGATCGCCAAGTACGATGTCGACATAATCTGGTAACCCACACTCACCGAGTAAACCTATGTCCAGCATCCTGATCCATGTGACTCAAGGCCCCGAGAATCCCACGCTGGCTGGCATGTTCACTTATTGAAAGACTCTCAGCGAGAAGCCACATTCATGAATGTGTATGATATTCAGATTCGAGTGGAAGAGCTGGCCGACGGCGGCGACTATCGCTATCTCGCCACCAGCCCCGACCTGCCCGGCCTACTCGTCGTTGGCGACACCGCCGAAGAGGTATTGACATTGGCCCCGGATGTCGCATCGGCGCTGATCGATTCCATTCATGCCCTGGGCGATCCACTCCCGCCTTCTGTCAAGGAACCCATCTCATGCTAACCTACCGCCCCACCGACCTCCCCCTCATCCCCACCCAAGTCATCGGCTCGCACGGCGTCCCCGGCTGGATTTGGGTCGTGCGCGACGCCGTCGCCGCCGGCAAGATGGGACCGTACGACATCAACGAAGCCCTGAAAGACGCCACTCGCCTGGCCATCCTGGATATGGAAGAGGCCGGGGTGGACATCATCTCGGATGGCGAGATGCAGCGGGCTGACTTCACATGGCATTTTCATGGCAAGGTGCATGGTCTGGAGACGCAGGAGTTCTCCCGCAAGTTAGGCTATCCCGGTCCCGACCAGCTCGACGCCTTCCGGGCAGTAGCTCCGCTGACTGTGCCCGCTGGCTACGGCCATGCCGAGGAATTCCGCTATGCGCGCACGCTGACTGAAAAGCCGCTGATCTCCCCCATCCAAAGCCCGGTCACCCAGGCTTTTCGCATCGACCCCGGCTCGGTTTACAAAAACAAGACCGAGATCGCCTGGGCGCTCGTGCCGTTCATCAACAAGGAGTTGAAGGACGTGGTGGCGGCCGGCTGCACCCATGTGCAGTTCGACGAACCGGCCTATTGGATCGCTGAGGGCGGGCCGGAGGAGATGGTCGAGATTTTCAACGCCTGCGTCGAGGGCGTCGAGGCAACCATCGGCTTCCACCTTTGCTTCGGCAACTTCCGGGGCCGGCCCGCCACCTCCCACCGCAGCTTCGCCGCCTTCGCGCCGCATTTCAAAGACTTGAATGTGGATGTGCTGCACATCGAGTTCGCCAGCCGCAACCTGTACGAGATCGAGCTTTGGGAAAAATACGGCGGGGACAAGATCCTCTGCGCGGGCGTGATCGATGTCAAGGGACGCAGCCTGGAGCCGGTCGAAGTCGTGGCCGACCGCATTCGCACCTGCCTGCGCCACTGTGCGCCCGACAAGTTGTGGGTGGCGCCCGACTGCGGCTTCAGCCAGACGCCGCGCTTCCTGGCCAATGAGAAGATGCGGGCGATGGTGGCAGCAGCGCGGATCGTGCGTGAGGAGATCGGCTAGGCATTGAGCCATTCTTCGATTCCGACTGGCCGCCATGCTATCTTTGGCATCATGATCAGCATTACCCCATCTTCCAAGACGCATGTAAGGTTGGTCTTGGATGGTCTGCCCTGTTATCGAGGGTGATTTCAAGCTCAACATGGTTTGAAACTATCAACTGCCAGCTCCAAAGTCGATTTACTGGCCTTCACAGAGGTCTAGGAGCCTTCTGATGCTCGATGTTACTGGCAGTAGAAGGCAGTTTCAAACTTACAACTCGACATAATTAGATGCAATCGCCCTGTAGGGTTATATGAATTATGAGTACTTTTCCGGAATCAGTGACACGTTCAACGGAGCTATTAGGGTTAACGCGCTCAGTAGTTAAGCGAATGCTTAGGGCAATGAATCCGAATAGCACGGAACTGCACGACAAATTGCAGCCAAAGTTTCAACAAGTTTTGCAGCGGTTTTTCGACGCCCGTGCACATGAGCCTGCTGCAGTTGATGCGGTTATTCCAGGGGCAAAAGCTGAAATTCGTGCGCTCCAAAATGCTGATGAAGCGCGTGACTTTCTAGGTGCGCTGGCTGCTTTGCGTGACACTATCATGGGTGCATGGCAAGTTGATTTTGATCTCAGAGCCAGCCTACTACCCACCGGTTTGATACTTCTGACATCGATGACCATGCTGCTGGCTGCCTGCGCTGCGTCTGATGGCAGCAACCCTTTGATGGTTCCAACACTTAATGTTCCTAACGAAACCGCAACGCCTGAGATAAGCCCTACTGCAGACCAATTAATTGATGTCACACCCACTCCGAGTCCTGAAGCCACAACTGCTCCCACAGATCAATGGTTAACTCCAACCGAACTTACCCCAGAAGCAACGCAACCAATCACAGCAACTGCAACCATGACCGAAACGGTAACCCCGACAAGCACTGCGACACCAACTGCCACTAGCACTCCAGAGTTCACGCCCACTCCTAGCGTGCCAATGGCTGTCCCATCAAGTAATATTAATGTTCGCCAGGGTCCAGGCACCAACTATGATGTGGTTAACAGAGCGGCAACAGCTCAACAGCTGCTCATCACTGGCAAAATACAGATTGGAACGGAACTTTGGTTGCAGGTCGCAGATGAGGCAGAGAAGGCAATTGGGTTTGTGAGAAGTGATGTGGTTGGGGTCGAGGGATCGCTAGATTCAGTGCCAAACCTGTCTCCTGAAAGTGTGCCTCCAACGCCAACAAGAGAGCCAACGGCAACTCCAAGACCTGCCACGCCGACGCCTGCTGATGCTCAGCCCCCTCCAACCGACTCAAGACCTGTCGAAACCGCACCAGCTAGCGGTGGGTGGATGGAAAGTCTATTTAATGGGGGTCCAGGACCGTACAAGATTGAAATTCTCGAAGGCGGTGTTGGATCACATTCGAGGGGCATAGAGACATTTATGATTAAGCGAGTGGTTACAGCCGAGGCGAGACAATGGGAAGACTACAACGCAATACGAGTTATGTTTGATGATAATACGCGTGCACTCTTGTACCTAAGGGGAACGCCAAATACTACAACAAGCGGCACCAGATCTCCGATTAATGGATTTTGTATTGAGGACACAGCAAGCCATGTTTGCATACTGGATCCTAGCATCGCGGCTCACGGTGATATCGCACAGTATGTTGCCCTAGTAGCTTCAGCATTAAGAGGCCAGGTCATCGGCTTCAACAACCCTGCAGGAGAAGGCAGTGTTCCTGGTGCAACTTATGTAATAGTTTCAGGTGCACTTGGCTCAATGCTTCGAGGACTCTAAACACCGAATGCTCTAGTCGACAAGATCTAAGTGGTATATATTTAACGTGTGTTGCGCTTGTGTTTATTGTTTTTTATTGCTTTAATCGAAGTCACAGTACTATTTAGATCTAATTTTTTTGCCCTTCCTCAAAACAACATAATTTCAGTCGTAGAGGCGGCATACCCCTGCCTGGACGACTCTGACTGCGATCTTGGTCAAACTTGTAACACCGCCAATGGCATATGTAGAGATGATGCAGATATTTGTGGCGACCACAGTTGTACGGGCAGCGAAAACTACGCTAACTGCCCAGGTGATTGTCAGCAAGCCGAATCAACAGTCTGCGGTCAAATTTCCTGTAGTGATGGATCAGTTGGCTACACTATTTGTGAACCAAGTTGCACTGTCGACAACCGCACCTGTCACGAAACATGTCCAACAAACGTCTATCAAAATTGTGAATTCAGTAGCGACTGCGATGGTTGTGCCAACTGCGGTTACGATCAATGTACCGGTACTTGGCGATGTAACGAAGGTTCTTGTGAAGTAATTAATTGTGGCACAACCGACCCCGACGCCCCCACCGCCACACCCACTCGTACACCCACACCACCACATACTCCTACACCAACACCCACCCCTATGTGCGACAGCGGGCCAGCATTAGTCCCCAATAAAGTCTGTAGCGTTGACGCCAACACCAAAATTGCCACATTTAACTGGAACTGGACCGGCGATACGGCTTGCGCCAGTGGCAGCTGCACCGGTTACGAAGGTCCTGTGGGTTACTGCGCTTCGGGCAATTATCCATCCGGACGTGACGATCCTGGCGTCACAATTTGGTGCGGCAACACCTGCACTACTTCACCTTTTTACTATCAAATCTATAACATCGCTAACGGGGTTAATCTGACTTCTGGCAACACCGGTCAAACCACTGCCACAGTCAGCTGTGACACCAAGGCACTGCGTGGCCAAACACTCAAACTGGATGTCAAAGCCCATGATGCGCGTGGCAACGGTTCAGCCTTTACTAGCTGCACTGCTGAATGTCCTAAGGCTGAGTGTGGTCAGTCATGCAATGACAGCAGCCAGTGTGGCACTGGCTTAACCTGTGAAGGCGGCAGCTGCGTCCTGAATGAATGTGTGGGGAGCTACACTTGCACGTGCTCGTTACCCACATCATGTGAAGATGACTTACCTTGCTCTACCTCTCTCGATTGTCAAACTACAACAGATCAATCCATGATTTGCGCCTCTGATAATGGCGTTAACACTTGTCAACTTCCCGATTGTGCCAACTGGGCATGTCAATG
Organism: Caldilineales bacterium; assembly: GCA_019695115.1. Lineage (GTDB taxonomy): Bacteria > Chloroflexota > Anaerolineae > J102 > J102 > SSF26. The sequence continues at coordinate 32,650 of JAIBAP010000055.1, forward strand.
TTCATCTAACGATGCCAAAGGAGCCCTGGGAGCCACCTCATGCACCAATCCCACCGCCAATACCGCCAGTATCACGACTCAAGGTTGGGCTTGTGATCTTGATGCACCCTCCACCGCCTTGACAGTGCTTCTGTATGACGGCGACCCATTCAACGGCGGTCGGCCACTCGGATCGGCTGTGGCCTCGGAAACTTGGAATGCAGGCGTGTCCAGCCAGTGTGCCGGCACCACTAATCATAGTTTCACTGCATCACTACCGAGCGATTTGGCAGACGGGCAAACTCACCAAATCTATGGCTATGCCAATAATATCGGCCCGGGCAACGGCGCAATTCTCTGGAACTCTCCGGTTACACTCCAAACTGCTAGCTGCGCTTTGCCGTCCCCAACACCCACCCGCACTCCCAGCCCCACACGCACACCAACCCCCTCGCCAACTGGTGAACCCGCAGATGTTTTCTGTAATAACGGTTCGCTGACCCCAGGCCAAACAGTCTTGGATGGCGCATTGATTAGTTACAGTTCTGGCACCTATAAATCTGGCTACACCCGCACCAGTTACTATGAGTACAACAACCTCAATGGCTCGGGCAAGATCAACTGTGGTACCTCATCCTGTTCGTTTACCGCCGATCGATCCAAAGGCGCTCTCGTCATGGTCTATACCAACTTGTCAAAATCAATTGGCGGCACCACCTACACATGTCAAGCGGGGGGATATTGGTCACCGCATATCGAGTTCGCCAGCCGCAACCTGTACGAGATCGAGCTTTGGGAAAAATACGGCGGGGACAATATCCTCTGCGCCGGCGTGATCGATGTCAAGGGACGCAGCTTGGAGCCGGTCGAGGTCGTGGCCGACCGCATCCGCACATGCCTGCGCCACTGCTCGCCCGACAAGCTGTGGGTCGCGCCCGACTGCGGCTTTAGCCAGACCCCGCGCTTTCTGGCCAACGAGAAGATGCGGGCGATGGTGGCAGCAGCGCGGATCGTGCGCGAGGAAATCGGCTGACCAAAAGACCGAAGCTGTCCTCCGCGTTGGCAAAGCCAGCCAACCTTGCGCTACAATCAAGCCAGAAGAGAGGCAAGCCATGACTTATTACATTTCCGATCGAATCACGGTGAACCCAGAACAGTGCGGCGGCAGGCCCTGCATACGCGGGATGCGTATTCGCGTGGTCGATGTGTTGGGCTTGTTGGCGGCCGGCCTTAGTTTTGGTGAAGTGCTCGCTGAGTTGCCTGATCTCGAAATGGCCGATCTTCAGGCGGTCTTGAAGTATGTCACCTTGCGGGTCGATCACCCTGTCTTGGTTGCGGCATGATCATTTGGGTCGATGCCCAGCTTTCGCCGACCATAGCGGCCTGGATTCAGTTGAATTTCGGCATCAAGGCCAGGTCTGTTCGTGATCTGGGTCTTCGCGATGCCACGGATCGCCAGATCTTCATGGCAGCGCGGGCTGAAGGCGCTGTTGTAATGACCAAGGATAGCGATTTCGTTGTCTTGGTAAGTCGATTGGGCGCGCCGCCGCAAGTCATTTGGGTAACATGTGGCAACACTTCTAATGTGCATCTGCGTCGCATTCTGAGCAAGACGCTATTGCAGGCCGTGGATGTGCTCGCATCTGGTGAGCGGATCGTTGAAATCAAGGATATCGGTTCTCCAACATAGTGTCCGATGGCTATCGTTCGGCATGAGGCTCATTTGCTCAAACTAGAATTCAACTCCCTCCTCAACCGCATGCTCCGCGTCGATGACCTCGACACGCTCGGCGTCTCCACGCAAACCCTGGCCGAGCAAGCCGTCCTGGTCGGGCGCACGGATGAAGCCGTCGCTCTGGTGGCTTACTTCCATCAGGAAATGCGGATCATGCACAACATCATGATCACGTGGCTGACCGACATCAGCCGCTACATCGTGGCCAGGGGCGGGCCGAGCGAGCACGCTGGCGAGGTGGCGACCACGCTATTCGAGACCTGGCGCACCTATCCCTTTGGCGAGAGCTTGCGCGCACGTTGTCAGGAAGCCATCCGGGCGGCAGATAACGACCCGCGCATCGCCGACGAAGCCATCGACCTGCTCGACAAGATGCGGCTGGAGTTCAAATATCCGCACGATGTGCTCGTGGCCTGGGTGCAGAACCTGCTGACTTCGATTGCCGAGCGCTGGGGCGAGGACGCCGTGCTCGAATCCATTCTGGAGACGCACCAAAGCATCTGGGGCGACCGCTACGAAAACTGGCTGAAACTGACCCCGCACGAGCGCCTGGCCCTGACCGTGGAAGGCATGCGCGGCGGGCATTTCAGCGGTGAGCGGCGACGCGGCGACATGACATTGCGCGACGATGGCGACCGCCTGACCATGGTGATGGAATTGTGCGGCAGCGGCGGCGTCCTGCGCCGGGGCGACCCTGAAACCGGCCGGCCTCCGCACCCGGCCGGCGAGCACGGCGTGAACCAGGCGCCGCACGATTGGACCTGGCAGAAGACCGGCGTGCATTGGTATTGCTCGCACTGCGCCATCGCCATGGAGTGGCTGCCCGCCCGCAAACGCAACGGCCGCCTGCTGCGCCCGCTCGACCATGTTATGGACCCGCACGCCCCCTGCACGTGGTACATCTACAAAGGTGAAGACCAGACCCGGGCCTACCACTATCCCCGCACCAACTCGCCCACCCTGCCCGGCGCGCCGGACACGGGCGAGGACTGGAGGGCGGAGTATCCCGGCGGGAGCTAGGAGCGAGTCCACTTCCATCATCCCCGACGCTGTGCTACAATTCGAGACATGAGAGCGGACACTCGGAACTGGATCGAATGGTTGAAACAACACCCCAACTTGCAGGAATAATCCAGCGATACTGTCAGGAGCTTCAGAAGATGGATATCGCTTGCGAGCGCGTTCTCCTTTTTGGATCACAAGCCAATGGAACCGCGCACGAAGGCAGCGATATCGATCTCATCATCGTCTCGCCTGACTGGGCGCGTTATGGCGATCTGGAGAGGTTGGAATCGCTCGGTCTTGCTGCGGGGCATATCCTCGAACCCGTGGAAGCGCAAGGTGTAACGCCCGAAGAGATTGTCTCACACCAGCTTTCACAGTTCATGGCCTATGTGATCGATGAACTTGCAGTTGACGTAACCCATTTCATGCCGTCGGCTTCTGTTCGTCAAAATGACCCTGCAACGCCAACCAGGAATTGGGGTGAGCAGGGCCAACTGAAGGCTGTCGCTTTCGGCGCGCCGGATACAGGCGAAGACTGGAGGGCGGAGTATCCGGGCGGGAGCTAGGGGCGAGACGATGCTGGCTGGTCGTGCCGGCGTTGTTCTGCTATGATGGCCCTACGCAACCAACCCACTTCACAAAGGCAGACACTATATGGCTATCGAGGTTGTGGATCTGACTTTGCCTCCACAGGCACAGATCAGGATCGATTTCAGCCTGACCGCTCAGGTCAACGTAACCGACTACGCCGCTCAACGCAAGGTGAGCCGGTTGCTGCTCGATCAAGCGGGCAACTTGCTCTATGGCGAGCGCCCTAGCCTGGGTGCGGGCAGGCGTCTTCTATGGTGGGTGCCGGTATGGCTGGCATTGCCCACTACCGGTCCCGTGGGGCAGGTCGGTAGCCTCGATGTCGATGCTCAGACCGGTGAGATTCTGTTCGACCAGCGTATTCTCGATGAACTCGCGGAGCGTGGCAATGCCCTGGCTCGACGTACCTCATCAGCAGCAGGTTGATCCGAGTTGGTGTTTGCCTGCCTGCGTGGCCATGGTGGCCGCCTATTGGTAGCAGCTTTAGAGCAGGTGCGACGCACTTTGTAAGTGCGTTGCACCTCAAACGCCGGAACTCACATCCTGAACACACCGAAGGTCGTCCGCTCGACGGGGGCGTTGTAACAGACCGATAGCGCCAGGCCCAGCACACGGCGGGTCTCGGCGGGGAGCAGGATGCCGTCGTCCCACAGCCGGGCGGTCGAATAATAGGGGCTGCCCTCGCGCTCGTACTTCTCCAGGGTCGGCCGTTTGAATTCGGCCAGGTCGTCAGCGCCCATCGGCGGCTGCCCTCGCCGCGCCAATTGGTCTTGCTTGACCGTCGCCAGCACATTGGCGGCCTGCTCGCCGCCCATCACGCTGATGCGGGCGTTCGGCCACATCCACAAAAAGCGCGGGCCATAGGCGCGGCCACACATGCCGTAATTGCCGGCCCCGAACGAGCCGCCGATGATCACCGTCAGCTTGGGCACGGCAGCGTTGGCAACCGCATGCACCATCTTCGCCCCGTCTTTGGCGATGCCCCCCACCTCGTACTGCTTCCCCACCATAAAGCCAGTGACATTTTGCAGGAACAACAGCGGTATCGACCTGCCAGCGCACAATTCGACAAAGTGGGCGCCTTTGAGCGCCGACTCGCTGAAAAGGATGCCGTTATTGGCCACGATGCCCACCGGATAGCCGTGGATGCGGGCGAAGCCGGTGACGAGAGTCGTGCCATAGCGGGCCTTGAACTCGCGAAACTTGCTGCCATCCACCAGCCGGGCAATGACCTCGCGCACATCGTAGCTCTCGCGGAAACTGCGCGGGAGGACGCCGTACAATTCTTCGGGGTCGTAGAGCGGGTCTTCGGAGGGGGCCAACTCGGCCTCGACGCGCTTGACCGTGTTGAGGGTGGCGACGATGGCCCGCACTTGCTGCAAGGCGTCGTCATCATCGATGGCGAAATGGTCGGCCACGCCCGAAAGCCGCGTGTGCACGTCCGCCCCGCCCAACTCCTCGGCCGACACCTCCTCGCCGGTGGCCGCCTTCACCAACGGCGGCCCACCCAAGAAAATCGTGCCTGCCCCCCGGACGATGATGGCCTCATCGCTCATGGCTGGGACATAGGCCCCACCCGCCGTACACGACCCCATCACACAGGCGATCTGGGGGATGCCGAGGGCGCTCATCCGGGCCTGGTTGTAGAAGATGCGCCCGAAATCATCCACATCCGGGAAGACCTCATCCTGCATGGGCAGGAAAGCGCCGCCCGAATCGACCAGATAGATGCACGGCAGCCGGTTCTCCAGGCCGACCTGTTGGCCGCGCAGGTGCTTCTTCACCGTCAGCGGATAGTACGTCCCGCCCTTCACGGTGGCGTCGTTGGCGATGATCAGGCATTCCCGGCCCGAAACCCGCCCCAAGCCGGTCACGATGCCTGCGCCCGGCGCCTCGCCGTCGTAAAGCTCCCAGGCCGCCAGCGGCGACAGCTCGAGGAAGGGGCTGCCAGGGTCGAGCAGGCGGTCGATGCGGTCGCGCACGAACAGCTTGCCCTGCTGTCGATGTCGTTCGTGTGCGGCCGGCGGCCCGCCCTGGCGGATTTCGGCCAGCCGGCCGCCCAGTTCCTCGGCCAGCCGGCGATGGTGCTCGGCATTGGCCCGATAGCCGGCATCGTGACGAAGATTCCGGGATTCGAGAATGTCCATTTGCTCCTTATCGCCCAGCGATACTGGCGTTGTCTATGATGCGAAACGATCAATCGTGGCATGGGTAGAGGCCAAAAAACGAGCGCTATCGATCAGTTGGTTCATTTTTTCCGGGGTCATCATGATCTGGCCTGTTTCGACATCTACATCCACAGCGCCGACCTCTCCAACAGAACCAGTGTCCGGGTAGGATAATGTTAGGGGCACGCGCCAGAATAACCGATCTTTGACTGCTAATGTCGGCTCGCCGACCCGCAATAAGTAACTGATTTCGTCGGCCGCGAAACGGCCGGCCATACGCTGCGCTGCCCGCGCCGAGTAGTTGAACCTGGCCGAAACCTGGATCGTTAATTGGATATCACCCATGCGAGGTAGCTCTTCTAGGGCGACTTGCATATGACAGTAGACCTCCCGTCTCTCAAAACCACGCTGGCTGGTGTCGGGGTGAGGATCGAAAACGGCGCTCGGCATTTAATCTGCCGCATAAACAAGATTATAACACAACCGGGCGCATCCCCTGTGATTGGTTTTCGCTGTCGGTGTCGCCATCCGCAATCCGCAATCCGCAATCGAAACGTTTGGGCCAGCCACCTCTATCGGCTATGATCCTGCCATGACCCACACCGCCCCTGCCCCCGACGAACACCATCCCCACCGCTGGCTCATCCTCATCGCCGTGGGCTTGACCCTTTTCATGGGCGCCATCGACGGCAGCATCGTCAATGTGGCCATGCCCAGCCTGGTGGTGGAACTGAACACCAACTTCCGCACCATCCAATGGCTTGCCCTGGCCTTTCTGGTGGGGCTGACCATGACCATGCTCAGCATGGGGCGCCTGGGCGACATGATCGGCAAGAAACGCGTCTTCACCCTCGGCCTGATCATTTTCGTGTTCGGCTCGATGCTGTGCGGGCTGGCCGGCTCGGTCTACTGGCTGATCGCCTTTCGTTTCCTGCAATCTCTGGGCGCCGCCATGAGCCTGGCCCTGGGGGTGGCCATCGTCACCGAAACCTGGCCGGCCAACCAACGGGGCAAAGCCATCGGCATCTCTGGCGGCATCATCTCCGTCGGCATTGCCGCCGGCCCCGCCCTGGGCGGATTGATCCTGCACGCCCTCAACTGGCGTTGGATCTTCTTCGTCAACCTGCCCATCGGCCTGATCTCGCTGGCGCTGGTGTTGGCCTTCGTGCCGGCCCTGCGTCCCAGCCATCGCTCCGAACGTTTCGATTTCGCCGGCGCCCTGCTGATCGGCTGCTCCCTCCTGGCCTTTGCCCTGGCCATGAGTTTGACGCAGTCAGAGGGCCTGCTCTCGTGGCCGGTATTGGCATTGCTGACCCTCTTCGTGGCCGGTCTCGCCGCCTTCCTTGCCGTCGAGCGGCGCTCTTCGCAGCCGATGATCGACCTGACGTTGTTCCGAAACCGGGTCTTCAGCCTCAACCTGCTCACCGGCTCGCTCACCTTCATCGCCATCTCTGGCGTCGTCCTGCTGTTGCCGTTCTATCTGCAACTGGTCATGGGCCTGGAGCAACGGTCGGTCGGGCTACTGATGGCGGTGGTGCCCGTCGTCCTCAGCATCCTGGGGCCAATCTCCGGCAGCCTCTCGGATCGCCTGGGCACGCGTCCGGTCAGCCTGGTGGGATTGGCGCTGATCATGACCGGCTATCTCTCGCTCACCCGGTTGGGCGTCGCCAGCACACCGCTGCACTTCGTCTTGTTGCTGGCGCCGGTTGGCATGGGCATGGGCACGTTCCAAAGCCCCAACAACACCTCGATCATGAACGCCGCCCCGCGCAACCGCCTGGGCGTGGCCTCCGGCATCCTCAGCATGACGCGCACGCTGGGCCAGCTGGTCGGCATCGCCCTCCTGGGCGCCTTCTTCGCCAGCCGCCTCGCCGTCCATGCGCAGGCGCCGGTGGATGTGACCGAGGCCGCCCCAGAGGCCATCGTCGCCGCCATGCACGACCAGCTCTATCTGGTCGCAGTCATGATCGGCGCCGGCCTCCTCCTCGCACTCTGGCAGGCGGGCAACGAGCGCCATGCCAAACGCAACCAGGCGGGCGAGATGGCATGATCTGCCTGAGGCGCCAGGCCTGTTCAGGCATCATCCTGATCGATGTAAGCCTGCGTCATCGCCACGACCTCCCGCAGCGCCAGCCCGCGCGCCTTCTCCAATCGCTGCATACGCTTCTCGAACTGCCCGGTGGCGTAGTCGATAAAGACATCCTCGCTCAGACCAAAGGGGACGGGATCGTAGGCATCGAAAGCATCGGTGACCACCCCCAGGGCGGGGATGAGCAGGTCATTCATCGCCGTATCGACGACCTCCCACAGCCGGCCGTCCTCGGCCAGCAGCCGCGCCAGCAAGAAGACGCCGTAGGCGATGTGCCGCGACTCGTCCTGCTTCAGGTGAGCCACGCCTCGGCGCTGGCCGGGCAGGATGCCTTCCTGGTCGAGCACGGTGAAATAGGCGTGATAGCCGGTCTCGGCCAGCACCCCCTCGACGATCATGTTGTAGGTGATCGAGGCCGCCACCTGGGCAGCCGGCGATGGGTCGGCGTCCAGGCGAGAGAGTGCAGCCGGGAGCGCCTGATAGACGATGGTGCGGTAGTTGGCCGTATGATAGCGTCCGAGATCAGAAGCCTGGACCCCGGCCACTTCCCGCAGAAAACGGTCGAAGAAGTCGGTGTGTTTGGCCTCCTCCCACAAGAACGTGGTCAGATACATCGCTTCTTCCACCCGGCCTTCGTTGGCGATCACCCGCATCAGCGGCAACAGATCCAGCGTCACCGCCTCCTCACCGGCCGCGAACAGCGACGTCAGCCGCAAGAGAATGTCGCGCTCGTCCGCGGCCAGGCGCTGCCAGTCGCGGGCATCCTGCCCGAAATCGAGGTCGGACGGATTCCAGACGCCGAGTCGTTTGGCCTTCTCGAACAAACGGAGGGCCGGGTGCTGCCGGTTCAGCCCGGCCGAGGTGGTGGTAAAGGTCTCGTGGTTCATGGCGGCGGCAGTATACACGCGCCTCTGCCCTGCGCCCAGAACGGCATCCACCCGCAACGGCCACGGGCGCGCCGCCGTCTCCGCTTGACTGGGGGTGGGCGTCAAAGTTTCCCGAAGAGAGGGAGATGAGTTAAAGTAGGCGGAACTCACATAATCCAGGCAGGGGCGCAAACGCCGGCTCGGCCGAGCAGTCGACACCTGGCATCAAAGTAGGCTGA